>JAHFUA010000161.1 GCA_023265315.1 Acidobacteriota bacterium
ACCGTCACCTTTTCTTGCTGTTTAGCCATGGGCGTCCACCTCCCTAGGTTCCCGCCGTTAGATGAACCCGCCTCCCCCGCGGGATGCCTGCGATTGCCAATCGGCGCCGTGCCCGGTTTGCGCCCGCTCGCGCCGCTGTTGTACCGTTACCGTTTACTCCCACGACCCGATGACGGATCATTCCCAGCACGCCTCGACCGAGCTGCCGTCGAACATCCTGAAATCCACCGTGGATGCGACCTCGGCGCGCTACGAGCGCAACATGCGCGCCATGGCCGAGCTGGTGGCGACCTTCCACAACGAGGAAGAAAAAATCCGTGAGGGCGGCGGCGAGAAAGCCATCGAGGCGCAGCACAAGAAAGGCCGTCTGACTGCGCGCGAGCGCATCGCGCTGCTGCTCGATCCCGGCAGCGAACTTTTCGAGCTGGGGAGCTATGCCGCCTACGGCATGTACGAGGAGTGGGGCGGCGCGCCGGCGGCGGGCGTAATCACCGGACTGGGACGCATTCATAGCCGGCTGCTGATGATCATCGCCAATGACGCCACGGTAAAGGCGGGAGCTTTTTTCCCGATGACCACCAAGAAGGTGATTCGCGCCCAGAACATCGCCATCGAGAATCGCATCCCCACCATTTACCTGGTGGACTCCGCCGGCGTCTTCCTTCCCTTGCAGGAGGATGTGTTCCCCGACACCGACGATTTCGGCCGCGTCTTTCGCAACAACGCCGTGATCTCGGCCATGGGCATCCCCCAGATCGCGGCCATCATGGGCATGTGCGTGGCCGGCGGGGGATATCTTCCGGTAATGTGCGACCAGATCCTGATGACCGACGGCAGCGGCCTCTTCCTCGCCGGGCCGGCGCTGGTGCAGGCCGCCATCGGGCAGAAGGTGGACGCCGAGACGCTGGGTGGCGCCGCCATGCACTCGCAGATTTCCGGCACCATCGATTACCGCGAGCCCAGCGACGAAGCCTGCATCGCGCGCATCCGCTCGCTGGTGGAGAAGATGGGCTATCGCCGCCAGTCGGTGTGGGACCGCAAGCAGCCTGAGCCGCCGCTCTATTCCGCGGAAGAGCTTTATGGCATCTTTGAAGCCGATCCTGCGCGGCCTTACGACATGAAAGACGTCCTGGCGCGCCTCGTGGACGCCGGCCGCTTCGACGAGTACAAGCCCGAGTATGGCGAAACCGTGCTCTGCGGCTTCGCCCGCATCGGCGGCTTCGCCGTGGGCATCGTCGCCAACCAGAAGAAGCACGTCACCGTGCTCGATGACCGCGGGCAGAAGCGGGTGGAGTTCGGCGGCGTGATCTACACCGAGTCGGCCGAGAAGGCGGCGCGCTTCATCATGGACTGCAACCAGAACCTGGTGCCGCTCGTCTTCCTGCACGACGTCAACGGCTTCATGGTGGGGCGCGACGCGGAGTGGAGCGGCATCATCAAGGCGGGCGCCAAGATGGTGAATGCCGTCTCCAACTCGGTAGTGCCGAAGATCACCATCATCATCGGCGGCTCCTTCGGCGCGGGACACTACGCCATGTGCGGCAAGGCCTATGATCCGCGCTTCCTGTTTGCCTGGCCGACGGCGCGCTACGCCGTCATGAGCGGGGACTCGGCCGCCGGCACCCTGGTCGAGATCAAGATCAAGCAACTGGAGCGCGGCGGCAAGAAGCTGAGCGACCAGGAGAAGCAGGAGCTCTCCGAATCGGTGAAGCAAACCTACGACGCGCAGCAGGACCCGCGCTACGGCGCCGCCCGCCTGTGGATCGACCGCATCATCGATCCCATGGAGACTCGCGACGCCATCGTGCGCGCTTTGGAAGCAGCCGCGCTGAATCCGGAGGTGCCGGAGTTTAAAGTAGGAGTGCTGCAAACCTGAATGGCCGACGACCAACAGCCTGCCCCGAGCTTGTCGAGGGGACCGACGACCGGCATGATTGAGCGCGTCAAACTGATCGAGTGCCCCCGCGATGCCTGGCAAGGGCTGGCGGGGGTGATCCCCACCGCGGTGAAGGTGGTGTACCTGCGGGCGCTGATCGGCGCCGGCTTCAAGTACCTGGATGCCGTCTCCTTCGTCTCGCCCAAAGCGGTGCCGCAGATGGCCGACTCCGAAGAGGTGCTGCGCGAGCTTGATCCTCCCGACGACGTGGAGATCATCGGCATCGTCGCCAACGAGCGCGGCATGGAGCGCGCCATCAACAGCGAGACCGTGACCGTGGTCGGTTATCCCTACTCGGTTTCGGAAACTTTCCTCAAGAACAACGTGCACCAGACGCTGGAAGAATCCATCGATGTGCTGGAAAAGATCAAGCAGGACGCCGACAGCGTGGGCATGGGCGTGATCGCCTACATCTCCATGGCCTTCGGCAATCCTTACGCCGATCCCTGGAACCCGGGCGAGGTGGTCGAGGCGGTGCGCCTGGTCACCGACATGGGCATCGAAACCATTTCCCTGGCCGATACCGTAGGGCTTGCCGATGCCGACCGCATCGACGACCTGGTTTCGGCCGTGGTCCCGCAGTTCTCCGGCGTGGAGATCGGCGTGCACCTCCACAGTCGCCGCAAGGATGCGGCGGAGAAGATCCTGGCAGCCTACGACGCCGGTTGCCGCCGCTTCGATTCCGCCCTTGGCGGATTGGGGGGATGTCCCTTCGCCCAGGACTTGCTGGTCGGCAACATCCCTACGGAAATCGTGCTGGAGGCCCTGGCAAGCCGCGAAGTCGATCTGCCTATCCGCAAGCCGCTCGACTCGGTGCTCAAAATGAACGCCGACATTGCCGACAAGCACGCCGCGCCGGTGAAGCAGTAGAAGCAGGGTTGAATCCTGGAAATTGCCGCGGGCGCGCAAGAAACGCGAACTCAGGGTGACAATGCGGACAATTTGAGCTTAAACTGCATCGCCCTAGCAATAATTGCATTGTCATCCTGAGTGCCGCCCGAGCGAGCGTAGCGAGTGGGGGCAAGCGAAGGACCTGCTTTTATGCTCGATTACTACTTTTACGTGTACATCATGGCGAGCAAGTCGCGCGTGCTCTACATCGGCATGACCAACAGGCTTCGGAGACGTGTGTGCCAGCATAAGAACGGGTTTTGCCCTGGATTTACTCGCGATTATCGAGTTCACCGGCTGGTGTACTTTGAGCGGTTTCGGTATGTCCGCAACGCTATTCACCGAGAGAAGCAGCTTAAAGGCTGGCTGCGAAAAAGAAAAATGGCGCTGATTGAAGCAGTCAATCCAACCTGGGAAGATCTGGCCGCCGATTGGTTCAAACCATCTGAAAAACAGCAGGTCCTTCGCGCGCAAAAAACGCGCGCTCAGGATGACAATACAGAGTGAGAAAGCTGAGATAGAAATCCTCACATGGATCTCCATACCCTCCTCCTCACCGAATCCGAGCGCATCGCCACTTTGACCTTCAACCGTCCGGAGAAGCGCAACGCCATCAGCTATGAACTGATTGATGAGATGTTCCTCGCCCTGGCGGCGGTCGAGCGCTCCGACGCGCAGGTGCTCATCATCACCGGCGCGGGCATGGCGTTCTGCTCGGGGATGGACCTGGACAACTTGCGCGCCATCACCACCCGCTCACACTCGCAGAACCTCGGCGACTCGCAGACCATGGCCAGGCTGTTCCGCACCATCTACGAGTTCCCCAAGCCCACGATCGCGGCGGTGAACGGAGCGGCCATGGGCGGCGGATGCGGCATCGCCACCATGTGCGACTTCACCGTCGCATCTGACGAAGCCAAGTTCGGCTACACGGAGGTAAAGATCGGCTTTCTGCCGGCCATCGTCTCCACCTTCCTTATCCAGCAGGTGGGCGAGAAGCGTGCCCGCGATCTGCTGATGACCGGGCGCATCTTCTCCGCCGAGGAAGCCAAGCAACTCGGGATCGTGACCGACGTCATTTCCGGCGAGCAGCTCATGGAATGGGCGCGCGAGCTGGCCGGCACGCTCATGCAGGCGAGCCCCGCGTCGCTGCGCGCTACCAAGCGCCTGCTCTCCGCCTTCGCCAAGGACTTGCTCAACCACCGCCTCGAGCTCGCGGTCGAAGAGAACGCGCGCATCCGCACCACCGACGACTTCCGCGAGGGCATCACCGCGTTCCTCGAGAAGCGCAAGCCACACTGGAGCGGCAAGTAGATGTCCGCTCCCGAACCAGCGCGCCGGCTTGCCGTCTGCGAGACGCGGCTGCGCGTGCGCTACGCCGAAACCGACCAGATGGGCGTCGTCTATCACACCAACTATCTCGTCTGGTTCGAGGTGGGACGCGTCGAGTTCCTGCGCCAGCTCGGCTTCACCTATCGCGACATGGAACTCGATGACGGCTGCTATATTGCCGTGGTGGACGCCCGCTGCCGCTACAAAGTCCCGGCACGCTACGACGACCAGATCCTGGTGCGCACCTTCTTCAAGAACCTGCGCTCCTCGCTGATACACTTCGGATACAAGATCCTGCGCGAGCCGGATATGACCCTGCTGGCCGAGGGCGAGACCACGCACATCGTCACCGACGCCCAGTTGCAGCGCCGCGAGCTGCCGGCGAAGTATCGCGAGGCGTTTGCGCGGGCACTGGATGGTAAATAACCGCCGAGACGCCGAGCTCGCCGAGGGTATTATTCCCTTCACGGTGTCATCCTTCGCGAGGCGAAGCCGAGCGGAGGATCTGACGGAAATGCCGACACCACCGATGCGGGTGGTGCTGCCAGTGTCGTCAGATTCTCCCGCCTCGCTTTGCTCGGCGGAAGAATGACAGCTCACAATTCCATGCAGGCTCTCCACATCAACGGCAACGACCTCACCCTCGAAGACCTGAGAGAAGTCGTGTATGAGCGACGCGCGGCACTGCTGGCCGCCGACGCCCGCCAGTCCGTGGAGCGCGCCCGCGCCGTGGTCGAAGAGCAGCTCGCCCAGGAGCGCGTGGCCTACGCCGTCAACACCGGTGTCGGCAAGCTGGCGACCGTGCGTATCCCCGCGGAACACATCCGCGAGCTGCAGCTGAACCTGATGCGCTCGCACGCGGCCGGGGTCGGTGAGCCGCTGAGCCAGCCCGAGAGCCGCGCCATCATGCTGCTGCGCGCCAATTCCCTGGCCAAGGGCTTTTCCGGCGTGCGGCCGCTGGTGATCGACACGCTCTGCGAGATGCTGAACCGCGGCGTGCATCCCGTGGTCCCGTCGCAGGGCAGCGTGGGCGCAAGCGGCGACCTGGCGCCCCTGGCGCACCTGGGCCTGGTGGCCATCGGCGAAGGCGAAGCCATCCTGGAAG
>JAHFUA010000068.1:0-823 GCA_023265315.1 Acidobacteriota bacterium
TGGCCGCAGGCTCGGTGATCCACGCTCTCGGCGGCGAGCAGGACATGCGCCGCATGGGCGGCCTGCGCCGGCACATCCCCTGGACCTTCTGGACCATGACCGCCGCGACCTTCGCCATCAGCGGCATTCCATTGTTCAGTGGGTTCTTCAGCAAAGATGAGATCCTCTGGAAGGCATACTCGAGCCCGTTCGGGCATTGGGTGTTCTGGGCCGTCGGCGTGGTCACAGCGCTCCTGACGTCGTTCTACATGTTCCGGCTGTGGTTCCTGACCTTCTTCGGCGAATTCCGCGGCGCGGAAGCGAGCACCGGCGCGCACTGGCAGGGCCACATCCACGAGAGCCCAAGGGTGATGCTGGTGCCGCTGGTAATCCTGGCCGTGCTCTCGGTGGTCGGCGGATACATTGGCGTGCCTGAAGCTCTCGGCGGTCAGGGCCGCTTTGAGAAGTTCATGGCGCCGGCATTCCACACAGGTGTAACAGCTTATTCGCGGCAGGAAGCCGAGATGGCCGCGCCGGTAGCAACGCAACACGAGCGTCCCGGGTCAGAGCTGGCACTCACCGGCGTTTCCGTGCTGGCGGCGCTGCTGGGACTGTTTTTCGCCTGGCTTTTGTACCACAAGCGCCGCGACCTACCCGGCAAGATCGCTGCCGCGCTCGGCGGGCTCTACACGGCGGTACGCGACAAGTACTACGTGGACGAGGGATACGCCGCTGCATTCGTCCAGCCGCTCATCAAGGGCTCAACCTACATCCTGTGGCGCGGGATCGACGCTGGCGCCATCGACGCCACCGCCAACGAATCCGCGGAAACCGCGCAGCACGT
>JAHFUA010000068.1:833-18432 GCA_023265315.1 Acidobacteriota bacterium
CAGTCCGGCAACGTGCGCTCCTATGCAGGATGGGTCGCCGCCGGCGCCGCCCTGGTCATCGCCTACATGGTGTACCTGGGGGTGCGATGAGCGCAGCCATCCTCACCCTCGTCACCTTCGTGCCCCTCGCGGGCGCGCTGTTGATGATGTTTTTCCCTCGCCGCGACGAACTGGCGCGCTGGTTCGCGCTGGTCGTCACGCTGCTGGGATTTGTACTCTCGCTGCATCTGCCGCTGCACTTCACCCGCGCCGCCAGCGGCTTCCAGTTTGAGATCAACATCCAGTGGATCTCCAGCCCCAACATCCACTATCACCTTGGCGTCGACGGCATCTCGATGTGGCTAGTCGTGCTCACCACCTTCCTCAGCCCGCTGTGCGTGCTGATCTCGTGGAAGTCGGTGCATGAGCGGGTCAAAGAGTTTTTCATCCTGCTGCTGATTCTGGAGACGGCGCTGATCGGCGTGTTCGTCTCCCTTGATTTGTTCCTCTTCTACTTCTTCTGGGAAGCGAGCCTGATCCCGATGGCGCTGATCATCGGCATGTACGGCCACGAGCGCCGGGTGTACGCCGCGGTGAAGTTTTTCCTGTTCACCATGATCGGCTCGGTGTTCATGCTGGCGGCCATCATCTGGCTGTACGCGCGGACGGGGAGCTTCGAGTACACGGCCATCCAGCGCGCCATGCAATCCGGCCAGATCGGATGGGAAGCCGCGCTGTGGTGCTTCCTCGGGTTCTTCCTGGCGTTCGCCGTGAAAGTGCCGATCTTCCCGCTGCACACCTGGCTGCCGGACGCGCATTTCGAGGCGCCCACCGCCGGTTCCGTCCTGCTGGCGGGCGTGCTGCTGAAGATGGGGACCTACGGCCTGCTGCGTTTCAATCTGGGGCTTTTCCCCGAGCAGGCACGCGAACACGCTCCCTGGATCATCACGCTCGCGATCATTGGCATCATCTACGGGGCACTGGTGGCGATGGTGCAGCCCAACCTGAAGAAGCTGGTGGCGTACTCCTCGGTGAGCCATCTCGGCTTCGTGGTGCTGGGCATCTTCAGCTTCACGCAGGCGGGCGTGGACGGCGCCGTGTACCAGATGCTGGCCCACGGCGTCTCCACGGGGGCGCTGTTCATGCTGGTGGGCATCCTCTATGAGCGGCGGCACACCTTCGAGATCTCCGAGTTCGGCGGACTGGCCACGCCCATGCCGGTGTACGCCACCTTCTTCATGATCATCATGCTGTCGTCGGTGGGGCTGCCGCTGCTCAATGGATTCGTGGGCGAGTTCCTGGTGCTGAGCGGCGCGTTCCAGGCCAAGGCAGTGTACGGAATCCTGGCGGCGACGGGCGTCATCTGGAGCGCGTGCTACCTGCTGTGGACGTACCAGCGCGTGTTCTTCGGCAAGGTGAATCGAGACGCCAATGCCGTGCTGCCGGACATCAGCGCGCGCGAGCGCATCGCGCTGTGGCCGACGGCGCTGGCTGCGGTGGCGATGGGCGTCGCGCCGCTGCTCTGGCTGAATGCCATTGAGCCGGCGGTGCGCGCCGTGCTCTCGCCGCTGGCGCAGATGGCGGAGGGCCTGGTGCGATGATCCAGGCGGTGGACTACATCCGCGTGTTGCCCGAGATCGTGCTGACGTTGTTTGGCGTCGCGATCATGATGGTGGAAGGCGCGCTGCCGCCGCGCGCCAGCCGCAAGCCGCTGGGCTGGCTTGCGTTTGTCGGCACGCTCGCCGCGCTCGCTGCAACTGTGTACCAGGCCGGCTATCCCGGTATGGCCTTCTTCGGCATGGTGCGGGTGGACAGCTTCAGCATCTTCTTCCATTTCCTGATCGCGTTCATCGCGGCGCTGGTGGTGCTGTCGTCGTTCGAGTATCTCGACGCGCAGCAGATCCGCGGGGGCGAGTACTACGGTCTGATCCTGTTCGGCGCAGTCGGCATGGTGCTAATGTCGTCGGCGGTCGAGTTGGTGCTGATTTTCATCGCGCTGGAAATTTCGTCCATCTCGACCTACGTGCTGGCGGGATTCCGCCGGCGGGCGCCCTCCAGCATCGAGTCATCGATCAAATACTTTCTCCTGGGTTCGTTTGCCACCGCGTTCTTCCTCTACGGTGTGGCCCTGATCTTTGGCGCCACCGGTTCGACCAGGATCTACATGATCGCGGAGACGATCCAGGGCGGCAAGCACTCGGCGATGGTCTTCACCGCCGTCGCGCTGATGTTCGTGGGGATCGGCTTCAAAATCGCAGCGGCGCCGTTCCATGTGTGGACCCCGGACGTCTATGAAGGGGCACCGGCACCCGTCGTCGGGCTGATGTCCACCGCACCCAAGGCCGCGGCGTTCGCCGTGCTGCTGCGCATCTTCTTCGCGGCCGCCACTCCCGGCTGGTTCTGGCCGGTGTGGATCTCGGCGGCGCTCTCCATGACCCTGGGCAACATCTCGGCGCTGGTGCAGGACAACGTCAAGCGCCTGCTGGCCTATTCCTCCATCGCCCACGCCGGTTATCTGCTGGTGGCTTTCGCGGCGGCGCGCGACATCGGCATCTCCGCAGCGATGTTCTACACGGCCGCTTACGCCTTGATGAACGTGGGCGCGTTCGCGGTGGTGAGCCACTTCGCCTCGGCGGGCGAACGCTACGTCACGCTGGAGGACTACGCCGGACTCGGCCGCCGCTCGCCGGTGCTGGCCGCCACTCTTACCATCTTCCTGCTCTCGCTGATCGGCATTCCTATCACCGGCGGCTTCTTCGCCAAGTTCTACGTGTTCAGCGCCGCCCTGAAATCGAACCTGGTCTGGCTGGTGATCATCGCAGTCGTCAACAGCGCCATCGCCGCCTACTACTACCTGCGAATCATCGTGTTGATGTACATGCGCGACGCGCGCGAGCCGGCGCCGACGGTGCAGAATGTCAGCGCGCCGCTGGGCGTTGCCCTGGCGCTGACGGTGGCAGCGACCATCTATCTCGGCGTGTTGCCGGGACGCGTCCTCGATTATGCCAGCCGCGGAGCGGCGCTGCTCGTGCGGTAAACAGCTTTTGGCTCTTAGCTGTTAGCTCTTGGCTTGGGGTTTTCCCCACTGAAATGTCATCCTTCGCGAGGCGAAGCCGAGCGGAGGATCTGACGAGGTGGCTTGCGCAACCCGAGCAGGTTGTGAATGCTTCACTCCCAGATTCTCCCGCCTCGCTTCGCGAGTCGGAAGAATGACACCTGGGATGGTTCGATCATTCCACTGCGGTTGTGATGTCCCGCCCGGCAAATATCCAAGACGCCAGCGCCCAGAGCAGCAAGGTCTCGACCACGGCAATCGTGACGGGACGCCAGTCTGCGGCGACATGGTGCGCCAGCGTGGCCTCCAAGACCTGCGCCACCATCGAATAAACCGGCAGCAGGTTTCCCCATCCGCGGCCCAGCACCTGCTCCAAGGCCGCCGGAAGAGCGACCGCCAGCGCCGTAGCCGCCGTCGCGAACAACGGCGTTAGGAACGTACTGAAGAACATCGCAACGGCGGAAACCAGCACGGACGTAACGACGGTCATACCCAGCAGAATCCACAATGGCTCCAGGCTCGCGTGCGCGCTGCGCACCAGCCAGGCGCCTGCGATCCCGATGGCGAGACAGTAGGCGCCCAATATCGCAAGGATCCCGGCCAGCAGCCCCGCGATGTATTGCCGCCGCGTGAGCGCCTTCGACAGCACGGCCAGGATGCGCCGCGACTTGCGTTCGTTATGGACCGCCGAGACTGCGAGAAAGAGGCTGAAGAGCGGCGCGTAAAGCGACTGCTGGCGCAGGAAGAAGACGGCGTCCTCGGCCGAGACCTGCTTCTCGCTGAGACCGAACAGGGCGGCCATCCCCACGGCATACAGCACCAGGACCAGGGTCAGCCAGCGCTGCTCGCGTAGAAAGTTCGCGGCGATGAGCAGGACGGGCCTCATCGGCGAGGCTCCTCGCCGGCATCCTGCGTGATCTCCATGAAGATCTGTTCGAGCGACCGGCGCGCCGGGTTCACGCGGACGATCTCGCCCCCGAGCGACCACACGCGCCCAATCGCGGCCCGCTGCGCGGAAGCGAGCACATCGAAAGTCACGTATTCGTTGCTCGCAGTCGCGCCTTCGAAGGCGCCGGGATCGATGCCTCGCGCGACCATCTGCAAGCGTTCCCGTGACTCGAGCAAGTCCGCCGTGCGGCCCAGGCGCCGGATGCGTCCGCGGTGCAGGATGGCCACGCGATCCGAGATCAGCTCGATCTCCGACAATTGGTGCGAGCTGAGGAAGATGGTCTTCCCAGCGTCGCGGACGGCGAGCAGCAATTCGCGGACGGCGACGCGCGCCGGCGGGTCCAGCGCCGACGTGGGCTCGTCGAGGACCAGCAGGTCGGGGTCGTTGACCAGCGCCTGCGCCAGGCCGACGCGCTGGATCATTCCGCGCGAGAGCTTCCCCGCGTTGCGATCGCTAACATCGGTGAGTTCGAGGCTTTCGAGCACCTCGCGCGTGCGCCCTTGGAGCTGCGGATCACGCATTCCGTTGAGCGCGCCGTAGAAGCGCACCAGGCGCTCCACCGGCCGGTGGTAGAGCGCCACCGTCTCCGCCAGGAAGCCGACGCGGCTGCGTGTGCGCGCATCACCGAACGCTTGGCCGAGCATCTGCCCCGACCCGCGCGTGGGACGCATGAAGCCCATGGCGATATGGATGGCCGTGGTCTTGCCTGCCCCGTTCGGTCCGAGGAAGCCGAAGATTTCGCCGGGCTCGACGCGCAGCGAGAAATCGTCCAGCGCGCAAACCGGGTTGCGGCCGAACCATCCGCGGTATTCCTTGGTCATGTGCTCGAACTCGAGGGCGGGAGGCATTGGACTCTTGGCTCTTGGCTGTTGGCTGTTGGCTTTTGGCTGTTGTGTCGGCGCAAAAGCCAAGAGCTAAGAGCCCATAGCCAAAAGCCTATCAAAAAAAGAAAAGCCCCCGCTTGAGGCAGGGGCTTCAAAGCCAAAATTCTTTTCGCTACTTCACCTTCGCGAAGATGATCACCAGGGTGTACAGGGCGAGGGACTCGATCAGCGCCAGGCCGAGAATCAGCGCAAGTTGGATGCCGGGGCGGGCGGCAGGGTTACGCGCCAGCCCTTCGCAGGCGGCAGCGGTGGCCTTCGACTGCCCGATCCCGCAGACCGCGGAAGCAATGGCCATGGCGAAGCCGGAGGTGATAGCGACCCAGTTGGTGACGGAGCCGGCGGCTTCTCCCTGGGCAAACACAGGCACGGCGAAGCACATCACCGCCAGTGCCATGAAGATGAAGCTCAAGGTACGACGCATGTTGACTCTCCTCTGCTATTAAATTGCCGCCAGTGGGTGGTTGACGTCATCCTCGTGCAGACGCCCTCACGCTTGCGGCAGTACTCAGTACTCAGCACCTGGTACTCGGAAATCCCGCCTCACGGGCAGGAACTGAGTACTGAGTACTGACTACTGAGTACTGGTTTCAATGCGCTTCCGCCATGGCACCGGCCAGGTACACCGTCACCAGCAGGACGAAGATGTAGGCCTGCAGAAAGGACACGAAGATGTGCAGGCCCATGAACACCACCGGGACCCCCAGCGGCACCAGCGAAAAGAACACCAGGGTCACCAAGTCGCCGGCGAACATGTTGGCAAAAAGTCGCACGGTCAGCGAAAGCATGCGGGCGACATGGCTGATGAGCTCGATGGGCAACATGATGGGCGCCAGCAACAGCATCGGCCCGATAAACTGCTTGATGTACCCCGCACCGTGCTTGCGAATGCCTTGCACCTGGTAGTAAACAAACGACGCCACAGCGCAACCCAGCGGGACCGCGGGGGTCGCGGTCGGCGATTCGAATCCGGGGATAATGCCCATCAGGTTGGACAGCAGGATGAACAGGCCAAGCGCCATCAGGAAGGGCGTGAAGCCCTCGCTGTGATGGCCGATGATCTCCTCACTCTGGTTCTGAACGAAGTTGTGCAGTCCTTCAACGATGTGCTGAAGCCCGCCGGGACGCTCCACTGAAAGCCGCATCCGTACGAGGATAAAGAAGACCAATAGGATGATGGCGACCAGAATCTCCATCGCCACGAAATTGGTGATGGGCGTCTCGGGGTGCTTGGGCTGGACGTGCAGCACCTGCAGGAGCGCCAGCGCGATCCCACCGAAGTATTTATTCAGAAGAGCGGTAAAAGGAAGCTGTTCCATTGGAGCTGATGATTAATCGAGTTTCGTCCCGTGAAAGGGCGCGGCTTCAGCCGTGCCGAAAAGAGCCTGAAATATCGGGGGCTTTAGCCCCTGAGGTCTGGCGTTCGGTACGGGACAATGTTGCCTTGCTCTCCAGGGGCTAGCCCGGAGTCTAATCCCTCCCAAGCGGCACGGCTAAAAAAGCCGTGCCCTTTCACGAATCCCGTCAGACCCCGCGGCGCAAAGCCGCGTACAACTCATATACCGCTTCGATCAGGATCCCGCCGACCGGCAAAAACAGGCCCGCAAGCAGGCCGTACAGGCTGTCCGGGGAAATTTTGAATATAGCATAGGCGCCGAGGGCTATCAAAAAGTAGCGCAACAGGAAGCGCAGCACCACGCCCTTGCTCGACTGCCGCTCGCCGCTGACGGTGGCGCGGTCGGCTAGGGCGCTGACCACGCGCTTCAGCCAGTGGAAATTCAGAATAGCGATCGCGCCGCCGACCACGAAGCCGGCAGCTACTGCCACGCCGAATCGCAGCAGCACGGCGATCGCCGCCGAACTCCCCAGCGCCAGCATGAAGCGCACGATGCGCGCGTAGGCGCCGGAGTAGAAGTCATCGGATGATCGGGTCATCGGGTGATCGGGCGATTGCAACATCAGAAATATAGGTCACTGTTTGGATTCAGAGCTTGTGACTGCGTGGATTAACTCCACAAACCCCGCGATGATACCGAGGATCAGGCCCACCAGGTAGAGCCAGGTGGTGTGCAGCCATTTATCGAGGAGCGTGCCGATCACCCAGCCGACAAAGGTCGCAGCCGGCAGGGCCAGGGCGAGTCCGCTGTAGCGCGCGGCCAGCACCAGGAAGCTTCGCTTTTGCGAATCTCGGTCGTCCGGTGAAGGGCCTGGCATCACTTCTCCTGGATTATTCGCTAGGGTGGAGCAGGCCTTCAGGCCTGCATTCATGCGACACTTTGAATCGCGGGCTTCAGCCCCCGGGGTATTCCAAGGGATCGCGCCGACTGAGCGCACTAAATAGAGTCCCTCAGCGGCTAAAGCCGAACGCCTTTGAGGCCGCCATTTATGCAGGGCCGAAGCCCTGCTCCACCCATGCGATCCCACGTCATGAATAATCCGGCTTCAGCGCAGCAACTGCGCGACGGGCGCGTACTGCGCCAGGTGCAGCGACCAGGTAGCGGCGCGGATGAAGGGGTCGGGGACCAGCCCGATGCCGACGGTGGCAACCGCGGTGACGAACAGCGCCACACGCATCGCCGGCGAGAGGCTGACGGGCACGGTGTCCACCGCCGGGCGCATGAACATGGCGTTCACCACCTTGATGTAGTAGTAGAGCGCCACGGCCACGTAGACCACCGCCAGTGACGCTAGCGCGTAGTGCCCGGTCCCTATCAGCGACAGAAAAATGAAGTACTTCCCGTAGAAGCCTGCCAGCGGCGGGATTCCCGCCAGCGACAGCAGGAAAGTCATCATCAGCACGGCTTCGGTGGGCGCCTTGAACCAGAGGCCGGAGATGTCGTCGAGCTCGTCGCCGATAATGTCGCGGCGGCGCAGCGAGGTGATCACTGCGAACACGCCCAGGTTCATGAAGGTGTAAACCAGCAGGTAGATCAAAATGCCCTTGATGCCGTCGGCGTTGACGCGGTGCTGGTCGCCGGCGATCAGGCCGAGCAGCATGTAGCCGACGTGCGCGATCGACGAGTAGGCGAACAGGCGCTTGAGGTTGGTCTGCGTCAGGGCCGCGAGATTGCCGCCGGTCATGGTGGCGATGGCGACAAACACCAGCAGGGGCAGATAGAGCGGCCGCAACGGGTGGATGCCGTAGAGGAAGATCCGCAGCAGCAGCGCCCAGGCCGCGGCCTTGCCGGCGACCGACATGAACCCGGTAATGGAGGTGGGCGCGCCTTCATAGGCGTCCGGCGCCCACTGGTGGAAGGGGACGGCGGCGATTTTGAACAGCAGCCCGGTAGCGGTGGTGATCAGCGCCAGCACCAAAATGGGGTCGGTGGGCCGTGTTGCCAGGTACCCATTCAGCATGGCCGCGATCTGCGGCAGGCGCGTGCTGCCGGTCAGGCCGTAGAGCAGCGAAAGTCCGTAAGCGAAGATTCCCGAGGAGAACGCGCCCAGCAGCAGGTATTTCAACGAAGCTTCGTTGGAGCGGCGGTCGCGGCGCAGGAAGCCGACCAGCACGTAGGTCGAGATGGCCATCAGCTCCAGGCTGATGAAGAGCACGATGAGGTCGGTGCCGCAGGCCATGCCCATCATGCCGACCATCGATAGCAGGATCAGAGCGTAGAACTCGCCGTGGTTCTCCTTTTCGACCTCGAGGTAGCGGGTGGACATGAGGATGGTGATCGCCCCCGCCGCCAGAAACAGGTAGAAGAAGTAGATGGCGAAGGAGTCCATGGCGATGGAGCCGCCGAAGCCGTGGGTGAAGCGGTAAAGCGACATACCGCGAGCTTCGGCCGCGCGATACGGCACCTGGATCCGCAGGAAGAGCGCGGCGCCCGAGAACATGATGCCCAGCAGGGCGGTCACGGCGTTCAGCCGCTTCCACTCCACCGGCAGCATCAGGTCGATCAGCAGCACGCCCAGGGCGAACAGCGTGAGCAGCACCATGGGCAGCGACAGCGTGTAGTCGAAGCCGGTGAAATATTGGGAGAAGGCCGACACTAGCGCTTCTCCTCAACTCCGACCGTGGACGCCGCCACATGCTCCGCGGCGGCCGTCTTCGCCGGTTGGATCGCGGGGAGCTGGCTCACATGCTGAGGCACGGCGGCCTCGACTGGCGCCAGCTTCAGCGGATAATCCGGCCGCACCGTCTGCACGATCTGGTTGCAAGGCTGCTCCAGGATCTGGAAGAACGGCTTGGGATAGATCCCGATCACAAACGCCAGGATCAGCAGCGGGGTGAAATAGGCGACCTCGCGCGGCGTCAGGTCGGCCAGTTTTTCGTTCTTGGGGTTCGTGACCGGCCCGAAGAATACGCGCTGGTAGAGCCACAGCAGATAGGCCGCGCCCAGCACGATGCCGAGCACCGCCCAGGCTGCCCAAATCCGGTTCTCAGGATAGACGCCTTGCAGGATAGTGAATTCCCCGATAAAGCCATTGAGCAGCGGCAGTCCCATCGAGGAGAGGAACATGATCAGGGTGATGGCAGCGTACCAGGGCATGATGTTGGAGATGCCGCCGTACTCGGCGATTTCGCGCGTGTGGCGGCGTTCGTAGAGGACGCCCACGATCAAGAACAGCGCACCGGTCGAGATGCCGTGGTTGATCTGCTGCAACACCGAACCGGAGAGGCCAAGCGGCGTCAGGGCAAAAATTCCCAGGGTGCAGAAACCGAGGTGGCTGACGGAGCTGTACGCCACCAGCTTCTTCATGTCCTTCTGCATGAGTGAGACCAGCGCGCCGTAAACGATGCCGATGAGCGAGAGCACGATCATCCAGAAGCGCATCGTCTTATCCATCGCCACGCTGGGGAAGAACGGCAGCGAAAAGCGGATCAGGCCGTATGTCCCCATCTTCAGCAGGACGCCGGCCAGGATCACCGAGCCCGCGGTGGGGGCTTCCACGTGCGCGTCCGGCAGCCAGGTGTGGAAGGGGAACATCGGCACCTTGATGGCGAACCCGACAAAGAACGCGAGGAAGAGCAAGATGGCCGCCGTGCCGGTGATCTGCGGCGCCGTCTTGTAGAGCTCGAGGATGTTGAAGGTGTAGACGCCGGTGACGGTTTGGTGGTGGAAGTAGAGGAACAGGATGCCGAGCAGCATCAGCACCGAACCGACCAGGGTGTAGAGGAAAAACTTGATGGCGGCGTACAGTTTGTTCGGCCCGCCCCAGATGCCGATCAGCAGGTACATGGGCACCAGCATGACTTCCCAGAACACGTAGAACAGGAAGAAGTCGAGCGCCATGAAGACGCCGAGCATGCCTGCCTGCAGCACCAGGAACCAGATGTAGTATTCCTTCACGCGGTCTTCGATCGCCGTCCATGAAGCGAGGATCGAGATCCACCCCAGCAGCGTGGTCAGCATGATCAGCAGGAAGCTGATGCCGTCGATGCCGAGGTAATACCCGGCGCCGATTGAGGGAATCCAGCTACTGGGCGCGCCTTCAATGAAGTGGAACCCATGCAACCCAGGGTCGTTCTTCACCGCCCAGAACCACGGCACCAGCGGCAGCGAAACGATCAGGCCCGCCAGCGCGAACAGGTTGGCGATCCAGCGGATGGCGTGCTTCGCCGTCTTGGGCACGAACAGCAGTACCAGCGCCCCGACCAGCGGCGTGAACAGAATGATCGAGAGGATGTGATTCTGCATAAATTCAGTTCTCAGTTGCCCGTTGTCAGTTGCCAGTTCTGGGCATCAGCGAAATATGTAATACAGAACAAACCCTAGTATCCCGGCCACCATCACCAAGGCGTACCACTGCACCAGTCCCCACTGGATCATGCGCGTCAGCCATGACAGGGGCCGTGTCGAGTATGCGATGCCGTTGACGAGCAGGCCGTCGATGATCCACGTGTCCCACCAGACGGAGAGCTTGGCCAGCGCGCGCGTGGTCCAACCGGCGCCGTTCACCCCGCCATCCACGAAATTGGCGTCCACGGCCCAGGCGGCTTCGCCCGCTCCCATCGCGCCCAAGCGCACGGGGCCGAGCTTGCGCCGGCCGGTGAATAAATAATCGTAAGCCTCGTCTACGTACCACTTGTTGTAGAGCACCCGGTACGCGGGAGGTGCGGTGGCAGCGATCGGTTCGGTGTAGCCTTCGGCCGCCTTGCCATAGGAGCGCTTGGCCAGTCCCCATCCGGCAAACGCGGCGCCGAGGGAGAGAATCATCAGAAAGTATTCAGTCGGATTGGCGTGCTCCTCTTCCTTCTTAGCGGCGGCCAGTTGCGCTTCTTTGCCGCTTTTATCGAACTGCGTTGCTTCCCTCGCGAACACCGGCTCCAGGAATTTCTCGAAGCGGTTCGAGCCTTTCAGGCTGTGCGGCCATCCCAGAAATCCGGCGAACAACGAGAAGAATGCCAGCACGATCAAGGGAATGGTCATGGATTTCGGCGACTCGTGGATGTGGTGTTCCACTTCGTGCTCGACGCGCGATGGGCTCCAGAAGGTCAGGTACATCAATCGGAACATGTAAAACGCGGTCATGAACGCAGTGGCATAGCCGATGTACCACAACGCTCGATAGGCGCCGTTGTCCGCCGACCACGCCTGCCACAGAATCTCGTCCTTGGAGAAGAAGCCGGCGAACGGAAAGATGCCGGCGATGGCGAGCGTGGCGATGAGCATGGTCTTGAACGTTGTGGGGATCTTGTGCACGAGCGCACCCATGTGGCGCATGTCCTGTTCGCTGGAGAGCGCGTGGATCACAGAACCGGCGCCCAGGAAGAGCAGCGCCTTGAAGAACGCGTGCGTGAACACGTGGAACACGCCGGCGGCAAACGCTCCCACGCCCAGCGCCAGGAACATGTAGCCGAGCTGGGACACTGTGGAATAGGCCAGCACGCGTTTGATGTCGTTCTGCACCAGGCCGATGGAGGCGGCGAAGATGGCCGTGACCGCACCGATGATGGCCACCGTCTTCATGGCTTCGGGCGCGAGTACGAACAGCGCGTTGGAACGCGCCACCATGTAGACACCCGCAGTCACCATGGTGGCGGCGTGGATCAGCGCCGAGACCGGAGTCGGGCCTTCCATGGCGTCGGGCAGCCAGACGTAGAGCGGCACCTGGGCGGACTTGCCGCAGGCGCCTACGAACAGCAGCAGGCAAGCCAGGGTGATGGTCGGATCGCCGGTCGATAACCGGCCGCTGCGCGCCACTTCTGTAATCTGGGTGAAGCGAAACGAGCCCAGGTACCAGGCGATGGTGAACATGCCCAGCAGGAAGCCGGCGTCACCAATGCGGTTGACGATGAATGCCTTGTTGGCGGCGTTGGTGGCCGATTTCTTCAGAAAGTAGAATCCAATCAGCAGGTACGAGCACAGACCCACGCCCTCCCAGCCCACGAACAACATCACGTAGTTGTTCCCCAGGACGAGTGTCAGCATGGTGAACATGAACAGGTTCATGTATCCGAAGAAGCGGTAGTAGCCGCCTTCGTGGGCCATGTAGCCGATCGAGTAGATGTGGATCAGCATGCCGACGCCGGTGACGAACAGCAGCCAGATGGCGGAAAGCGGGTCGAGCAGGAAACCGGCATCAACGTGGAAGTCGGCGGCGCGGCCGGAGTGGGTCAAATAGCCGAGGTTGCTGGTATCGCTTCCCAGCCAGGTGTAGACGATCTTCTCGAACGGCTGATGATTGTGCGCAGCGGCCCATCCCGTGTACTGCAACACCGTCAAGCAGGAGAAAACGAACGCCACCACCACCAGCCCGACGCAGAAGAAGCTCACCGCCGACTTCGACAGCTTGCGCCCAAAAAAGAACATCAGCGCCGCGCCCAGCGCGGGCAGCAGGGGGATGATCCAAATGTGATTTAAGAAGAACATGCTCTTGGCTCTTGGCTCTTAGCTCTTTGTCATCCTGAGGCGCCTTCCTTTGGCGCCGAAGGATCTGGGCGCGCCGCGCGATGCGCCGCGTTTTTTTGCGGCGCCTAAATCGCGCGTTTGGCGCGCATCCCTATTCAAAACTTCAACAAATCAATCTCATCGGCGTTGATCGTCTCCTTGTTACGGAAGAAGGCGATCAGGATGCCGAGGCCGACGGCCGCTTCCGCCGCCGCGTCGGTGATCACAAAAATCGAGAACACCTGCCCCTGCAGCCCGTAGAGCCGCGAGAACGCCACCAGGTTCAGGTTGACGGCGTTCAGGATCAGCTCGATGGACATCAGGATGATAATGACGTTGCGGCGGGTCAGCACCCCGATGGTCCCGATGATGAACAGGGCCGAGGCGACAACTAAGTAATGTAGGGTCGTAATCTCCATAAACCTAAAGCGTTGTCATCCTGAGGCGCCTTCCTTTGGCGCCGAAGGATCTATGCGCGCCGCGCGATGCGCCGCGTTCCTTGCGGCGCCTAAATCGCGCGTTTGGCGCGCATCCTTATCAAATCCTCTTCTTCGCCATTACCACCGCGCCCACAATGGCCACCAGCAGCAGCAGCGACGCGATCTCGAACGGCAGCAGGTAATCCACGTAGAGCATCTTCCCCACCTGCTGCGTGTTCAACTGCTCGGGGAAGCGCACCGCGTGCTGTGGGAAGATCGACTGCCCCTTCACATACACGGCGACGAACAGCGCGCCCAGCGCCGCCGCCGCCAGCAATCCCACCAGCCATTGCTTGTTGAACTGGTACTCGCGCTGCATGCGCTCGATGTTGATCAGCATGATCACGAACAGGAACAGCACCACGATGCCGCCGACGTACAGGATGATCTGCACGCCGGCGACGAACGGCGCGTAGAGCATCAGGTAGAGTCCGGCCAGCGACAGCAGGGTGAAGATCAGCGCAATGGCGGAGTGCACGGGATTGCGGCGCATGATCACGCCGACCGCGCTCAGCACCGCCACCGCCGAGAGCCCGTAAAAGAAATACGGTGTGGCTACAGGGTCCATGCGCTCACTTCCTCGAAGCTCATCACAGCACCCCCACCAACGCGGTGGCGATGAGCACACCGATGCCGGTCGGGATCATGAACTTCCAGCCCAGCCTCATGAGCTGGTCGAAGCGGTAACGCGGGAAGGTGCCGCGGTACCAGATGTACAGATACATAAAAGCCGCGACCTTGATGGCAAACCAGTAGATGTCCTGGACGCGGTCGCGCACCGGGGGCACGAGCAGCACCAGCCCGATCCCGCCCAGCAGTAGCCCGAAAACTCCCAGCCCCGCCTTCTGAATCTTGAAATAGGGGTGCTTGGGCATCCGGACGGTGGTGCGCAGCGCCATGCCCGCCAGCACGAAGAAGGTGAAAGCCGGGAAGATGGAGAAGGCTGTATCCCAGGCGTCACCACTCAGCCAGTGCGGGAAGGGTCGCAGCCATCCGCCCAGCCACAGCGTCACCGCGATGGACGACACCGCGATCATGGCCGCGTATTCCGCCAGGAAGAACAGCGACCAGCGGAAGCCGGAATACTCGGTGTGGAAGCCGGCGGTCAGCTCGCTCTCGGCTTCGGGCAGGTCGAAGGGGGCGCGGTTGGTCTCAGCGACCATGGCGATGGCGAATATGCCGAATGCGGCCAGCCCCAACGGAAAGAACTTGAACACGAACCAGACGTGCTGGTTCATCTGCGCGCGCACGATCTCGATCATGCTGAGCGTGCCGATGGCGTCGGCCGTGGGGGAACCGATACCGTAAACGCCCGTGCCGCGCAGGCTGGTCATGAGGATGGCCGAGACCGCGGCCATGCCCATGGCGACTTCGTAGGAAACCATCTGGGCGCTGGAGCGCAGCGACCCCAGCAGCGGGTAGTGCGAATTCGACGCCCAGCCTGCCATGATGATGCCCAGCGTCCCCAGCGAGGCCACGCCCAGCATGAACAGGATTCCGATGTTCATGTCGGTGACGGCGTGCGTCGGGCCAAACGGGATCACGATATAGGTGGTGAACGCGGTGATGACCACCACCAGCGGCGCCATCCAGAAGACCAACTTGTCGGCGTTTTCGGGGATGATGTCTTCCTTGATGAGCAGCTTGAGGGCGTCGGCGATGGGCTGCAGCAGGCCGTGGGGGCCTACGCGCATCGGTCCCAGCCGAACCTGCATGTGAGCCAGGATCTTGCGCTCCAGCCAGTTCATCGCAATCACCGCCAGCGACACCGCCGCGAAAATGATCAGGATGTAAATCACCACCCAGAGGTGGGCGCCGGCCTGGCCCGGGGTCAGGTTCGAGTTCAGATAATTTGAGAAATCGGCCATGGTTTTCGTGATTGACTACCTACGTCGCTATTGTTGTCATTCTTCCGCCGACCAAAGGGAGGCGGGAGAATCTGACGACAATGGCAGCGAAACCGGCTCCGGTAGCGTTAGCATTTTCGACAGATCCTCCGCTCGGCTTCGCCTCGCGAAGGATGACACCCTCGATTACGCAGTCGCCTATCTGTCCACCTCGCCTAACACAATGTCCAGCGTTCCAATGACGGCCACCACGTCGGCCACCAGGGCGCCTTCCACCATCTTGCTCAACGCTTGTAGGTTCACGAATGACGGCGGGCGTACCCGCACACGGTAGGGCTGCGTCGAGCCGTCGCTGACGATGAAGTATCCCAGCTCGCCCTTGGGCGCTTCGATGGAGTGATATATCTCGCCCACCGGCGGCTTCATCACCTTGGGCACTTTGCCCATGATCGGCCCTTCCGGGATCGAATCCACCGCCTGGCGGATGATGCGCAGCGCCTGCCGCATCTCGGCAACGCGCACGAGGTACCGGTCGTAGGTGTCGCCGTTCTGGCCGGTGGGAATGTCGAATTCGAAGTTCTTGTAAGCCGCGTAGGGCTGGGCTTTGCGCAGGTCCCATTTGACGCCGCTGGCGCGCAGCACCGGCCCGGTGACCCCGAGGTCGATGCAGTCCTCGGCCTTGAGCACGCCCACGCCCTTGGTGCGCTCGAGCCAAATGCGATTGGTGGTCAGCAGGGTCTCGTATTCGTCCACCTTGGGGGTGACGAAGTCGCAGAACTTCTTCACATCCTGCTCGAAGCCATCGTAGGTTTCGTACAGGCAGCCGCCAATGCGGAAGGCGTGCGTGGTGAGCCGGGCGCCGCAGTACTTCTCGAAGATCTTCAGGATCTCTTCGCGGTCGCGGAAGGTGTAGAACAGCGGGGTGATGGCGCCGATGTCGAGAGCGTGCGTGCCCAGCCAGAGCTGGTGGCTGGCGATGCGGTTGAGCTCCGTCAGGATGGTGCGCACCCACTGCGCACGCGGCGGCGCCTCGACGTTCAGCAGCTTCTCCACCGCTTCGCAGTACCCCAGGCCGTTGGAGACCGCGGCGACGTAATCCATGCGGTCCACATAGGGGTTGAACATGGCATAGGTGCGGTGCTCGGCGATCTTCTCCACCCCGCGATGGAGATAGCCGATCACGCACTCGGTGTTGAGCACCTTTTCGCCATCGAGCTTCAGGATGACGCGCAGCACGCCGTGCGTCGAGGGGTGCTGCGGCCCCATATTGAGGATGAGTTCGGTAGCATCGAGAAACGGCTGGTCCACGCCCTTCTCGGCTTCGATGTGCTCGACCGAGGACGGACTCTGTTCGCTCTTGAGGATGTCGGCCATCTATTGTCCGCTCTCGATTCCCAGGTTGAGCTTCACCCACTCGCTGTCCTGCTGAGTGATGCCGTATTCCTTGCGCAGAGGGTGGCCCTTCCAGCCGTCGGGCAGCAGGATGCGCCGCAGGTCGGGATGGCCTTCGAAGCGGATTCCGAACATGTCGTAGCACTCGCGCTCCAGCCAGTTGGCCGTGCCCCACAGCGCGACCACGCTGGGCGCCGGATCGCCGTCCTTAAGCATGGTCTTCACCCGCACCCGCTCATTGCGCGGGAAGGAGTAAAGGATCCAGACGACATCGAACTCCTGGTCCTTACGCTGTGGATAGTGCACGGCGGTGACGTCCACGCAGTAATCGAACTGCTCGCTGTCGCGCAGCATCTGCAGCAACTGGTAAACGATGGAGGGATCGGCGACGATGTAGTTCTGGCCGAGATAAGTCTTGGGATCGATGCCCGACCCGAAGCGGCGGCAGAAGCGCTCGACCATCTCCGACTCCCAGGGCTGCGGCACCGGGCCCGCAGGTTTGGCCGGCGTGGCGGGCTTGGCGGGCTCGCCGGCGGGCTTGGGAGGAGCAGCGGCCGCCGCAGGCTTTTCGCCCGCGGCGGGCGGAGGAGGAGAGGCGGGCTTCTGGTCTGGTTTGTCCTCGGGCATTTCTAATTTGCGATTTCTGATTTGTGATCTTCGCCACGGCTACAGATTACAAATCACAAATCGCAAATCACAAATCCGCCATCAGATCCACTCCAGCGCTCCCTTCTTCCAGACCCACACGTACCCCACGATGAGGATCGTCAGAAAAATCATCATTTCGATGAACCCAAACCAGGCGAGCGCCTTGTACAGCACGGCCCACGGGAACAGGAAGATGGTCTCCACGTCGAAGATCACAAACAGGATGGCCACGATGTAGAAGCGCACGGTGTAGCGCTGGCGGGAGTCCCCGATGGGGTCCACGCCGCACTCGTAGGGCATCAGCTTGGCCTTCTCCGGCTTCTCCGGACGCACCAGCTTGGCGATCCCCAGCGTGAGCGGAATCAGGATTGCGACCACGGCTATGAAGATGAAGATGGGTACGTAGTTCTGGGGCATGGGACCTCAGGAGAACCCTCGATACTAGCGCCCTTGCCGTCCGCTCAGCAAGCGGGTTTTTTTTTCGGATTTGTAATTTGAAATCTGTAAATTGGCCGCAGCTGGCGATGCCCCGAG
>JAHFUA010000162.1 GCA_023265315.1 Acidobacteriota bacterium
GCCCGAAGCCATGCGCGCCGCCTGGATCCTGAAGCAGGAGTTCGGATACCAGACGCGGGTCATCAACCTACACACGCTGAAGCCCATCGACACCGCCGCCATCCTGCGTGCCGGCAAGGAGACCGGCGCCATCGTCACCGCGGAAGAGCACCAGATCGGCGCCCTGGCCTGGCGCGTGAGTGGCATCCTGACGGAGAGCCCTGAGCTTTACCGCGTGCCGGTGATCACCGGCGCCATCGGGGTGAAAGACCGCTTCGGCGAATCCGGATATCCCTGGGAGCTGATCAAGGAGTTCGAGGTCAGCGCCGAGCACATCGCGCAGAAAGCCGCCGAGCTGATGGCCGTCAAGCAGGGCGCGCTGACAGGAGCGGCAGCTCCCATCGGGTGATCGGGAGATCGGGTCATCGGGCGATTGTCCTATTCCCGCAGCTTAGCGAGCAGGTCCTGCGGGTAGACGGGCTTGGTGAGGATTTCGAACTCGTGTCCTTGTGTGCGAGCGCTTTCCAGCAGGTCGGCGGTGGCAGCCTGCCCCGAGAACAGCAGGATTTTGCACGCTGGCAGAATTCTGCGGATGCTGATGGCGGCCTCGATGCCGTTCATGTCGGGCATGATGACGTCGCTGATCACCAGCTCAGGTTTAACGACGCGGGCGCGTTCCACGGCGGCCGTGCCGGTATAGACGGCGGCGGCATCGTAGCCGTTCTGGTTGAGGATGATGGCCAAGCTATCAGCGATGACAGGCTCGTCATCCACGACGAGGACTTTCGGTTTCCTGGGCATGCCCCGACCTGCTCCGTTGTCATTCCCGCGGCCGCGTGGAATGTCACAAAAACGAAGGGCCATTATCATTATAAGGAAGCACCGCGTTTCCGTCGCGCCATCCGGCAGCGTGAGTGGCAAGCCATCGCTCTGATGAGGCCCCAGGGTGACCTTCAAGCCGCTCGGAATGCGACCTCACACGGGTTATACTGCCCCGCCATCCCATCCGACTTCCAGGAGCAGCGATGCGCGAGGAGATCGAGCGGCTGTACGAGCTGAAAGGCGACACCAGGTCCGAGTCGGCGCGGCGTCTGTTCGCCGAATTCCGTGACGCGCTCACGGCGGGGCGGATCCGCGCCGCGGAAAAGGTGAACGGCGCATGGCGGGTCAATGCCTGGGTCAAGAAGGGCATCCTGCTGGGCTTCCGGCTGGGTGAACTGGCGGAGACGGGCGACGCGCTCTCCTTCGTCGATAAGGACACCTATCCCGTGCGCCGCTTTACCGCTGCCGACAAGGTACGCATCGTGCCTGGAGGTTCCTCGGTCCGTTCCGGCGCCTATGTGGCACCCTCGGTTGTGTGCATGCCGCCCATGTACATCAACGTCGGGGCGTATGTGGACGAAGGCGCCATGGTGGACTCACACGCGCTGGTGGGTTCCTGCGCCCAGATCGGCAAGCGCGTCCACCTGAGCGCGGCGGCGCAGATCGGCGGAGTGCTGGAGCCGGTGAACGCCTCACCGGTCATCATCGAAGACGATGTGCTGGTCGGCGGCAACTGCGGCGTGTACGAGGGAACCGAGGTGCGGGCGCGCGCCGTCCTGGGCGCCGGGACCATCCTCACGCGCTCCACGCCCCTCTACGACTTAGTGCGCGGGGAGGTCTATCGTGCGGAAGGCGGCCTGCCGTTGATCGTGCCGGAAAACGCCGTGGTGGTGCCGGGCGCGCGCGCCCCTTCGACTTCGCTCAGGGCAGGCCTCGACCGCGGCAAAGCGCGCGAGTGGGGCCTCTCCATCTATGCTCCCGTGATCGTCAAGTACCGCGATGAGAAGACGGACCGCGGCAGCGCGCTGGAAGAGGCGCTGCGCTAGTTGCGACCAGGGCTAGGAATCGAGCTGTCCGGCGGCGCTTTCCAGCATCTTGGCGAACAGGGCGATCTCGCCTCTCTGGGTCGCGTTGGTATCCACGAACTGGATGCCGTAGTAGTACCCGTTGCCCGGCCGGTTGCGGACCACACCCTGGAGCCTCAGCGAAAGGCAGTAGAAGGGCACCGTAAGCTCGACTTCCACCAGGTCGCCGATCTCCAACTCGATGCCAGCGTACAGCCCCAGGCCGCCCTCGTTCAATTCCGTCCCACGACCTTCCGCCACCCGGGTGTGCTGCCCGTCCTCGAACACCAGGCGAATGGGAACGTCGAAGTGGTAGCGCTGCCAGCGGCGCTCGGCCGACGGGTCGTCAACGGAAGGAACGGAAGACATGGCTACGGCCATGGTAGCCGGGCCGCGAGGACACGGCCAAATTACCGAAGTACAGGACTGGGAGAGGCAGCGCCCGGGGGTGGCCCACCCTTGACCGGTTTTTGCCAAGGGTGGGCTTGCCGAGGGCGTCTGCGCTACTGCCCTTGCGCCTGCTGCGGCGATCCGTACTGCTTGGGTGTACTCAGGTAGCCGCTGACTTTGTTCTTGTCCACCGACATCACCACCACTTCATAGAGCTGGCGGTCGCGCCCGCTGTAGAACTGCATGGGCTCGAACAGAGTGCGGTCCCGCTTCTCGATGGTCCAGTCGTCGGCGGTCACGTTGAGGGTGAACTTGCCGCGCTTGGGATTGGTCTTCCTGAGTTGCAGGGCCACGGTGGAGACGCGCGTCGGCCGCTTGCCCTTGGCCAGCGTGAACTCGTAGTAGTTGCGGTCGCCGCGGCGCTTGAGCTGGTCCAGGTCCTCGCGGGTGTGCGCGATCAGCCCGCTCTGAACGCCGAGATCGCCGATGGTCTTGTCCAGCTTGGCTTTGGTGGCTTCAAGATCGGTGCGGGTGCCGGCAATATCGGTGCGGACACCTTCAATCTGCTCCTTGTGTTCCTTCCTCACGCCTTCGATCTGCTGGCTCTGCTCCTGCTTGAGGCGAGCTTCCGTGGCCTTCTGCTCGCGCCGCAACTGGACGACGCGTGCGCGGAAGCGGTCTTCCGTGATGCCCATTTTTTCCGCCAGCGCGCTGGTGGCCGCGCGCATGGTGGAGTCCTCGGTCTCGAGGCGGTCGTCCATCTGCTTCAGCGCGGAGGCGTTCGCAGCCTGGGCGGTCTCCAGCTTGGCGATGCTGCCGTGCATGTCGTACAGGAACAACAACGTGGCCGCCAGAAATGCCCCGGCCACAAGCGGCAGCAGGATCTTCATCACCCCGCCCGATCGTGTTTGTGAAGGATTCTCGAACATCATGACTTGCCCCCTAGGCGCGATGGTGCGCTGCTTTCCAGGATGCAGCCGGGTTGCCATTGTCGGCGAGCCGAGCAGGCGCTGCATCCCCGCACCGCGACAGGAGTTACACCGGTGGTGAAATCGCGGCGCTGGCCTTTGGTAACGATGAAAAACTTACGTGAAAAAGGAAAGAAGGACTCGGCGTCACGCGGCGCGCAAAGCGTGCGGGTTGCATCCTACAAACGCTGTCATCCTGAGCGAGCGCGCCCGACCCTTCGACTCCGCTCAGGGCAAGCTTTGGCGCGCGAGTCGAAGGACCCCTATTCGAAGGATATCGTGAGAGTAGGGGTGCTTCGACTCGTGCGGGCAAAACCGGCCCGCACTCGCTCAGCATGACAGCGAAATGGGGGGCATCTGCTTTTCCTGCTACTCCCCGGGCAGCACAGGCGTCTCCCCCGCTTCCAATGCCAATTGCCCCCGCAACCGCAGGTGCTTCTCGCGGAAGTGGCGTTGCGCGCGCTCGCCCCAGGCGCGGACAAAATAATAGTTTAGCCCGGCGCCGATGGCCGAACTCACCAGCGGGATGAGCCGTCCCGTCCACTTCTCCACAATCTCCCTGCTGGCCTGGGCGGCGATGGCGCGGACCACCCGTGGCACGAAGCGCGTCACCACTTGCTTCTCCACCAGTTCCCGGCTGATGTCCACGCCGGCGGCGCTGGCGGCGGCCATCCATAGCTCGGCGACTTCCTCGTCGGTGTTGAACTCGAAGCCGTAGATCAGGCTGAGCTTCTGCAAAGTGCGGAAGGTGATCACTGCCAGGATGCTGAGGTCGGGAACCAGGGTGATGAGCCCGCCCAGTCCCATTCCGGCGCCCTCGGCCGCCGCCAGCTTCATTCCCGCACGGATGGTCTGGTCGGCGACCTCGTCCACCACCCCGATGGGCAGCGTGGCCATGCCGCGGAAGGTGGCGATAGGCAGCTCGTGCGCCGTGCGCAACTGAAAGAGAAAGCGGTCAGGATCGACGCGCAGGGTCTCGTAGGCGCGCGCGAATCCCTCCCGCAAAGCATCCTCAATGCGGCGTGCGAGCCAGGAACGGGGCGGAGACGACATTGGGTTCTAGTGTACTCGAAGGCGAATACTCGCGAGTTGCTGAGATCCCCGCCTCGCGTTTTGTCGTGCGAACAAAATGACCACACTCTCAAGGACTGCTACGGCTGGGGTGTGCCGGACGATGCTCGATGTTTTCTTCCGACCGCTAGATGGTTTATGAACAGCCCTAGGGTTACTCCCAGTGCTAACCAGTTAACATAGAAGAACACCGGCCTCTCGACATGGCCGAGGCGTTGCCTGAGCGAACCTCCCTGCTCACCGACGATTAACAACTGGGCTACTAGGCCGGTTAAGACAAAGGCCGCAAGCAAGACTACCCACTCCAAAACGCGGCGCGACCATTTGTGCATGATCCTCTGAGTCGATGCCTCCCAATCGAACGCCTGGAACGCGGCGATGGGCTCGCCCGTCAGATAGCTGGCCAGGATCACGTTAATCTTTGGTCGCAGTACGTCCCGAATATACACACCAATCCGATAAATCCTCTGCGCATTGACCAACCAGAGCCAGCCAATGGCGCTCGCGAGTGGGGTCACGAGGTACAGCGCTAGCCGCCGTGAGGCGATGGCGCTGTTAGGTTGCTCGGCCGAGAATGCAAAGGAGAACAGTGCGCCCGATATTCCGAGGGAAAGAAAGACAAGTCTTTCTCGCCATTTAAGCACTTCGAGAAGTTCCTGTCGCAACACTGAGAACTCAGCAAGGTGTGCTTGGAGCGCGAGAGGTGCTCCATCGTGGGACGAGGAGGACATCAGCTTCTAGTGTACCGGAAGATATCACCGCGCAGTTGACTCCCCCGCACCCGCGCCCTACGATGATCCCCAACCTCTTCTCTATGCGACTCCGTCATTTTCGCGCTCTTGCCCTGATCGCAAGTCTGCTGGCGGTCCTGGCCTTTGCAGATGCCCCCGCGGCCAACCCGCAGCGCTACCTCAACGACATCAAA
>JAHFUA010000069.1 GCA_023265315.1 Acidobacteriota bacterium
GCCAGCACGGCAAAGCCGCCAGCAGGTGGCGAATGCCGGCCAGGTTCAGCCGGGCTTCCCGCACCAGGCGCAGGATGGTCGCGATCCACGGGTAATCGTGCTCGGTGAAGTAGCGGGTGCCGCGCGCGGACTTGATCGGCATCAGCAGGCCCTCGCGTTCATAGAGCCGCAGCAGGTCGACGGAGACTCCGAAATGGCGCGCCACCGCGCCGATCTTGATGCTGCCGTTGGGCAGGTGTCCCTGCCTTTTTTCCATCCCCAGGCGCATAGGATCACCCCAACTTTGGGGCTGGGCGCACTGCCTATCCAGCCGCTCCAGGGGAGGTATTAGGCACGTGCCCAGCCATATTTAGCCTGCCCCGTGGGGACCATGTGCGGCTGTGTTTTCAATAACTTTGAGAGCATGGGCGCAGCGGGCCGCTGGTCCAGAGAACTCGATTCCGGGTTTTCCCGCAAATACCAGCGGATTCTCGCCCAAGCGGGATTCCCGGTTCGGAATTCCTAGCCAGCATTCGAGAGGCGTCGCATGCCGCGTTCCTCAACACCGCAAGCGAGCCCGGTACGCAGAACCGGTTGGTACAATACCAGCGCCCATGTCCACGCTCTTCCAGGCGCCGACGTACGATCCCGCGCGCGAACGAAGACGGAAACGCGTAGCCGCTATCGTCATCCTTGCGGCCGTGCTGGCGGTGGTGATCTTCTTCCGCTTCCACAACTGGCCCTACGAGCGCGTGGTCCACAACTTCTTCCAGGCGCTCCAGCAGCAGGACTATGAGAAGGCGTACGGCATCTGGATGCACGATCCCGACTGGAAGCAGCACCCCGACCGCTACCAGAAATATCCTTTTGGCGAGTTCCACGTGGACTGGGGACCGGGCGGGGAGTGGGGGCTGATCAAGGAGTACCAGATCGACGGCGCGGTGCGGCCCAAGAACGGCAGCGGAGTGATCGTACAGGTTACTGTCAACCACCGCGCCGACAAGGCGCGCATCTGGGTGGAGAAGAAAGACAAGACCCTGACCTTCTCGCCGTATTGACGGAAAAACCTTCCGTCTCCGCACACCGATCTTTCGAAGGGGCCCGGCTTCAGCCGGGCCGTCTCGAGCCAAAAGGAATCAGGGCTTCAGCCCCTGAGGTGTTGGGTGCAGCATTCATGAAGTGGCTCTAGCCAGCGGCCTCCGCCACCTTCGGCACCTCCGACGTACACGAACTGCAGCGGCTCGCCTTCAGCGGAATGCTGGCGCAGCAATACGGGCACTCGCGCGTGCTCGGGGCCGCCGCCGGCGCCTGCCGCTTGAAGCGGTTTACCTGCCGTATCAGCAGGAAGATGGCGAAGGCGACGATCAGGAAGTTCAGCACATTGTTGGTGAAGACGCCGTAGTTGAGCGTGGGCGCGCCCGCCGCCTTGGCCGCCGCCAGGCTGTCAAAGTGCTTTCCCGTCAGGCTGAGGAAGAGGTTGGCGAAATCCACTTTGCCGATGAGCAGCCCCAGCGGCGGCATCAGGATGTCTTCCACGAACGAGGTCACGATCTTCCCGAAGGCCACCCCCAGGATGATGCCGATCGCCATGTCCAGGACATTGCCGCGCAGCGCGAACTCCTTGAACTCCTTGAGCATTGGTGTGCCTCCCGAGCGAAATAACGAAGCCGGATTCGCCATGTGTGGGATGAAATCTGCTGGCGCGGGATGGTGCGTTCCGACTTCCACCGCTGGCCTCCCGCTACAGATTCAAAACCAGAGCGGGCCGATACTCGCTGAGCGATGGTGAGTTGTCAAGACGGCTCACCACGGCATGCAGGATGCAGCACGGAAAATGAAAACCGGAGAGGGTGCGCGAAGGTCACATCGAGCGTGCGCGGATATTCGACCTCCTTGCCCGCCAGCAGCTCGCCTACGGTCACCAGTTGCAGCCGCGGATACTTCCTCCCGAGCGCGAGAAGGCGGCGATCGGGGTGCTGATCTCGCTGGAGCCCGCGACCAAGCCCATGGAAAAAGAGGCGGCCAGCGCCGGGTTCTACGATTCGCCCTTCGGGGTGAAATGGGGAACAGGGCTGCGCGGCATTTCTTACGCCCGCTTGCGGCGCAATCGGCACGGCTGAAAGCCGTACCCTTTCACGTGACACGGCAATGCCGGAAGCGCCTTAAAGTATCACGCTGCGCCGGTCTTTGCGGCGGACAGGTGACGGATGGTCTTCTGCAGCGACGCTTCGTCCTCCGCGTTCAGGCAGGTCTTGGAGCGGTCGATCTGGCGCAGGAGCCCGCAGAGCACTTTGCCCGGACCAACCTCGGCGAAGGTTGCGACGCCTTGCGCGATCAGCAGCCGCATGCACGGCTCCCAGCGCACCGCGCCCGTCACCTGGCGGATAAGCGCGTCGCGCGCGGCGTCCGGCGTGTCCACCAATTGCGCATCGACGTTGCAGGCGACAGGGATCTGCATGGCGTGAAACTGGAGCTGGGCGAGATCGTGCGCCATCTTTTCCTGCGCCGGTTCGAGCAGCGAGCAATGGAAGGGCGCGCTCACCGGCAGCAGGATGGCACGCTTGGCGCCGCGCTGCCTGGCCAGCTCGGCGGCGCGTTCCACCGCGCGCGCGTTGCCGGAGATTACGATCTGCTCCGGAGAATTGATGTTGGCCGGCGAGCAGACCTCGCCCTGCGCCGCTTCGGCGCAGACTTTGCTCAGTTCTTCCAGCGGCATGCCGAGGATGGCGGCCATCGCGCCTTCCCCGACCGGCACCGCTTCCTGCATGTAGCGGCCGCGATGGCGCACGGTGCGCACCGCGTCTTCGAAGCTCAGGGTCCCCGCAGCCACGTGGGCCGAGTACTCGCCCAGGCTATGTCCGGCGGCGAACGCGGGCACGATCCCCTTCTCGCGCAGCACGCGCCACGCCGCCACCGAAACCGTGAGGATCGCCGGCTGGGTGATCTCGGTGAGCTTCAGCTTCTCTTCCGGCCCCTCGAAGCACAGCTCGGAGAGCGGGAATCCAAGCGCCGCATCGGCTTGGTCGAAGGTCTGGCGCGCGACCGGGTACATTTCCGCCAGCTCCTTGCCCATGCCGACGGACTGCGATCCCTGCCCGGGAAAAAGGAAAGCGATGGTGCTCATGTCGTGTGGGTGAGCACGGCGTGGTGACGGATCTGAGCCAGTTCGTGCTCGATCTTGCGAGTGATGCCGGCGCGCGCGCACTCGGCGGCCACCCGCAGCGCGTTCTTGATGGCGTTGGCGTTGGAGGAGCCGTGGCAGACGATGCACGCGCCTTTGACCCCGAGCAATGGCGCCCCGCCGTATTCGGAGTAGTCCAGGCGCCGCTTGAAAGCCTTGAAGGCGTTGCGCGCCAGCAGCGATCCCACCTGGGAAGCGATGGTGGACTTCAGCGACTCCTTCAGCATGTAGCGCACAGTCTGGGCCACGCCTTCGGAGACCTTCAGCGCCACGTTGCCGACGAAGCCGTCGCAGACGATGACGTCGGCGTTGCCGTTGTAGAGGTCGCGCCCCTCGACGTTGCCCACGAAGTTGATGGGCAGGGCTTTCAGCAGGTGGAAGGCCTGGAAGGTGAGCTCGTTGCCCTTGGTCTCCTCCTCGCCGATGGAGAGCAGGCCGACGCGCGGCCGCGGCTTGGAGAAGATGCTGCGGAAATAGACCTCGCCCATAACCGCGAACTGCTCCAGGTTGTGGGGCTTGCAATCGACGTTGGCGCCCACGTCGATCATGATGGCGGCCGAGCCGGTGGCGGTGGGGAAAACCGCGGCCAGACCGGGGCGGTCCACCCCGGGCAGCGTTCCCAGCGCGACCTTGGCGGTGGCCATGGCAGCGCCGGTGTTGCCGGCGGTGACAAAGCCATCGGCGCGGCGCTCGCGCACCAGCCGCAGCCCGACCCGCATGGAGGAGTCGCGCTTGGCGCGCATGGCCTGCGCGGCTTTGTCGCGCATGCCGACCACTTCGGTGGCGTTGATGATGCTGATGGGCAAATCGGCGGCCGCAGGATGGCTTGCCAACTCTTCCTGCAACTGGGCTTCCCGACCCACCAGCAGTACGTGGATGTCGTCGTGCCGCGCCGCCTGGATGGCCCCTTCGATTTCAGGCTTGGGCGCGCGGTCGGTTCCCATCGCGTCGAGGGCTATGACGGTCGGCATCGGTGTCCGCAGAACCGCTGGACCGGCCTCGCCCACTCACCCCAGCAAACCAAAACCGGGTTTGCCGGGGACCCCGGGTCGCGCGCCGCCGGCCGCTTACTTCTCGGTCTCGACTGCCAGAACTTCGCGACCCTTATAGTACCCGCACTTGGGGCAAGCGCGATGCGGCATTTTGCGCTCGTGACAGTTGGGGCATTCAGAAAGTGAATGCGGAGTCAGGTGATCGTGGGCGCGGCGCTTGCTGGTGCGCGCCTGGGAATGTCTGCGTTTTGGATTGGCCATTAGGACCTCAAAACCAAGCTCTTAGCTTTTGGCTCTTGGCTTTTGGCCAAAAGCTAACAGGCAATAGCCAAAAGCGATCAGTGTTTCAGCTTGTCGCGAATCTCGTGTAGCGCCCCCCAGCGTTGGCCGGAAACCGGCTGGCAGGTGCAGGCTTCGAAATTCAGGTTGCTGCCGCAGCGCGGGCACAGACCCTTGCAGGCCTCCTTGCAAACCGCCTTCAGGGGAACCGCGAGCAACACCTGCTCGCGCAGCACGTCTTCCAACAGCAAGCCCTCGCCCCGATAATAGCCGACATCAGCTTCGGCACCTTGGATGGAACGCTCTTCCATGCCGGCGTCGGCTCCCAGCGGCCGGTAAATCAGGTCGAAATCGCCGGCGACGTCGCGCAGCACCGGCTCCAGGCAGCGCGCGCACCGCAACTCGAGTTGGGTGGAAAAATCGCCTACCACCCGAATGTCTTCCAAAGCCTGTCCGCGTCCGCGCCGCTCCTGGACCAGTTCGGCCCGCCCCTGCGTCCGAAGTGGGGTGTGCTGCTGGAGGTCCGGGCCAAAGTCGATCGCTTCCGGTCTAAGCTCTTGCGAAAACGTGACTTCGTGGAGTTCTAATTCGCGGATACTGATCAACATCGCGCCGTCCCCGGCATGGAATCCGCGAAGCGCGTGCCGCCTCCCGGCACGCCCAGACGCGTCCTCGACTGCAGGGCCAAAAATCAAGAATAAAGGCGGGGTGAGGGGGTGTCAAGGAAACGGCAGGAAGTGCCGGCAGGAAGAAGAAAACGGGCAGCGCCGCCACTGCCCGTGGCGATCTTCCAATCACGATGCTGTTAGAAAGTGGTTCCGGTGCTGCCCGTAGGACGGCTGCTTTCGGTTCCCGTCGCCGCCTCAGCCGATCCGCGGATGGCGCTGATGCCGCTGCGCACTCGCTCCCGTCCCTGCTCCAAGGTCTCGCGGGCCGTGTCCGCCAGCTCGCCCGCACGGTCCCGGAGGTTGTTGCGGGTCTGTTCCCCGCTGGTGGGCGCAAACAGAACGCCCAGTCCGATGCCGATACCCAGTCCCACCAAAAAGCTTTTCATGAATTCCTCCTCTCGACTTGATCGACACACGCCCACTCTTGTATAGAGATGCGCCCTAGAGCCGGAAGTTGCTGCCGATTTGCGGTGCAGCTCTGGAAAACGCGGCAGCGGCACGAGCACTCGTCCGCATCGCCCGCCTGCTACACTAACCCGCTATGCTGAACGGGTTTGCCACGCCGGAAGGCACTGCGCGCTACCGCAGCCGCTTCCCCGAGTTGAGCCAGGCAGGACACTTTCGCCGCCAGTTGAACGTGCCCGGCGCGGGCGACCTGTGGATTTCCTCCATCGGGCTGGGCACCTATCTTGGCGAACCCACCGCCGAAGCCGACGCCGCCTACACCCAGGCCCTGCGGCTGGCTCTCGCTTCCGGCATCAACCTGCTGGACACGGCGATCAACTACCGTCACCAGCGCTCCGAGCGTACCATCGGCGCCGCCCTCCGGGAGATGATTTCTGCCGGGGAACTGCAGCGCGACGAGGTCGTGGTCTGTACCAAAGCGGGATATCTCTCTTTGGATAGCGAGGTTCCGCCCAATCCGGGCACGTACTTCCGCGCCGAATACGTAGACAAAGGAATCTTGAACCCAGCCGACCTGGTGGGCGGGATGCATTGCATGTCCGCCAGCTACCTCTCCGACCAACTGGAGCGCTCGCGACGCAACCTGAATCTGGAAACCATCGACGTCTTCTACGTCCACAACCCCGAGACGCAACTGGGTGAGGTCCCGCGAGAGCGCTTCCGCGAGCGCCTGCGTGAGGCGTTCGCCATGCTCGAGAGCGCCGTGAAAGCCGGCAAGATCCGCTGCTACGGCGTCGCTACCTGGAATGCGTTCCGCGTCCCGCCGGCCGCGCGCGACGCCATGAGCCTGGCCGAGACGGTTGAGATCGCCCGCCAGGCCGGCGGCGAGCACCACCACTTCCGCTTTGTCCAGTTGCCGTTCAGCCTGGGGATGCCGGAAGCCTTCGCCTTCCGTAGCCAAACCTGGGCAAAAGAAAATCTCTCGCTGCTGGAGGCGGCAGTGCGGGTCGGAGTGATGGTGGTAGGCAGCGCCACGCTCTCCCAGGGGCAGCTCACCCGCAACCTGCCGGAGTTCGTCCAGCAGCGGCTGGGGGCGGGCGGCGACGCCGCCAACGCCATCCAGTTTGCGCGCTCGGCTTTCGGGCTGGCGGTGGCGTTGGTGGGCATGGGCCGGCCCGAGCACGTGCGCGAGAACCTCCAAGTGGCCGCCCTGCCGACGGCGCCGCGCGAGCAGTGGTCGCAACTGTTCGAGCGCGAGTGAGGCGGTCAGTTCGCGTGCCCGTTGCGAAACGCGATCCCGCCAACCACCGCTAGTATCGACAGCACATTGTTCAGCCCGACGTTCAACGCCAGCTCCAAAAACTGGTGCTGGTGCCAGTAGGCGATGGTCTCGTAGGCGAAGGCCGAGAACGTGGTGAACGCCCCACAGAATCCGGTGGCCGCGAACAAGCGCCAGCGGTCGTGGTCGCGGTCGGCGGTCCAGGTGAGGACATATCCGACCATGAACGATCCCACCACATTGACCAGCAACGTTCCATACGGAAAGCCGTGATGATGGGAAAGCTGCGACGAGAAGTGAGTGAAGGCGAAGCGGGCCAGCGCGCCCAAGGCCGCACCGATAGAAAGATAGAGCAGGTTTTCTAACACAGAAAAACTCCTACGTGGGGTTCGTAGGAGTCATCAGCCACATGGTGGGCGGTTAAAGGCGGAACTCCATCGCCTGCGGTGCTATGCTACCGCCTCCAGATCGCCGAAGCAAGCCACCAAATGTGAGCAACATGCGGCAGCGATACGACGTGGCCGTGGTCGGCGCCGGCGCTTTCGGCGCGTGGACCGCATACCAACTTCGCCGGCAGGGGAAGCAAGTGGCGCTGCTCGACGCCTACGGCCCCGGCCACAGCCGCTCCAGTTCCGGCGGCGAGACGCGCATCATGCGCATGGGCTACGGTCCCGATGAGCTCTACACCTGTTTCGCCCTGCGCGCGATGAAGCTCTGGCGCGAGTTCATGCGCCGCTCCGGACAGCAGCTCTTCCTGCGCACCGGCATGTTGTGGCTGGCGCGCAAGCAAGACCGCTATCCGCGGGAGAGCCTGCACATTCTGACCCGGCTGCGCGTGCCCTGCGAGAAGCTGTCGCGTGCGGAAGTGAGCCAGCGCTTCCCGCAGTTTTGCCTGCGCGGCATTGATTGGGGACTGCTGGAACCGGAGGGCGGCGTGCTCCTGGCGCGACGCGCGGTGCAGGCGGTCGTGGCGCAAGCGGTTGCTGACGGAGTCGAGTACATCGGTGAAGCCGTCCAATCCCCCCGCGCTGGTTCGAGGCTAGACGCGATCCTTACCAACACGGGCCGGCGGGTCGCGGCCCGCGAATTCGTTTTCGCCTGCGGCGCGTGGTTGCCGCGCATCTTCGCGGACACCGTGGGCAAGCGCATGTTCCCCTCCCGGCAGGAAGTGTTCTTCTTTTCCGTAGCGGCCGGCAGCAGCAGCTACACCCCGCCGGCGATGCCGGCTTGGTACAGTTACGCCGATAACATCTATGGCACGCCCGACGTCGAGAACCGGGGCATCAAGATCGGCTTCGACGGACACGGGCCAAAGTTCGATCCCGAGACCGCCGACAGGGTGGTCACCCAGCGCGGGCTGCGCTCCATGCGCCAGTATGTGCGCAAATACTTCCCCGAACTCCGCGATTCGCCGTTGTCGGAGACGAGGGTGTGCGCTTACGAAAACACTTCCAATGGCGATTTTCTGATCGACCGCCACCCCGATGTCGAGAATATATGGATCGCGGGCGGCGGCTCAGGGCATGGTTTCAAGCACGCGCCGGCCGTGGGGGAGTACGTCGCCGGGCTAATCTGCGGAGATGCCCGTCCGGAGCCGCGCTTTGCGTACGCCACCAAGGCGACGGTGAAAAACAGAGACGTGTATTAGATCGGCGATCACTGTCGCTGCCAGGTCGCGCCGGCATCGGAAGTTGTCCAGGTTTCCCCGGTAGAGGTGGTGACCACTCCGTCACGAGCATCAGCAAACTCGATGCGCACGATGTCGCCGCTCAGGGCGCGGCCGTTCGCCTGCACTCGCACCCGCGACCAGTGCTCTCCGCCGTCAGCAGAATGAAAGAGCGCGCCGCTGGACCCGCCCGCCCACACCTCATTGCCCACGGTCGCGACCGCGCGGAGGGTGACCCCATCCGCGACGGCAACTTCTTTCCAGCTTCGCCCGCCATCCAAAGAACGCTGCAAGGCGCCAGAGTTGGAAACGCTCCAGCGCGGGCCGAGGGAGGCGCGCTTGGCGAATGTCGCGCCCCGGCCGGGAGAAAGAGCGGCGCCCTCGCTCTTCAGCACCGGCGCGGCCTCAGCGGTCACTTCAAACGTTTCCGTTGTGGCGGCTGGAGGCGCAGGAATCGCCTTTACCTCAGCTTGGTCGATCCTCTTCTCCAGTGGAGGACCCGCGGCGGTGGCAGCGCCAGTGGAGGCGGCGGGTGGTGATTTCTTGAGCGGGGCAGCAGGAGGCGGAGGGGCCGCCGCAGCCCTGTTCGCCGCAACGGAAGAGGGAGCACCGCCACCTGTCGCGAACTTGTCACCGCCGGCAACCTTCCTACCGCTCACCGCACCCAGCGGTTGTCGACCATTGAACGTCTCGGCCCGGCCCACCGTTTCGCCTGTCTGCGCAGGTTTCCGTGATTCCTTCTGTGGGGCTGGGGAGACCTCGGGCGCCGGCATCCTGGACCTCTGCGCCGCCTCGTTCGAGCTGACCGTGGCGATGGCCGGGGCGCTGGCGCTGTGTCCCTCACGAAGCCGCATGCGCTCGCCGACTGCGATCAGCACCACCAGCGCCGCTGCCGTAAGCGCTCCCCAGTGCACGACGGGCGAGCGCCACCAGGAACGGCTTGGGGCGGCTGACGCCCGGCCGGCCACTGCCGCCGCCACCTGCCGCTCTTCCTCGACCTCGGGCGGCGCCGAAAGCGCCACCACCTGGCGGCACTCGGTGCAGCGCGACAGGTGGTCGAGCACCTGCGCCCGTTCCTGCTCGGTGAGCGTGTGCTCGGCGAAGGCGGAGAGCAGGTTGGCGTCGGGATGGCCCCCGGCAGTCTCCTGGGCGCGCAGGCGCTCACGCACGATTTCGGGCACATCAGCCATCACTCGCTGCCCTTCCTATAGAACGCAGAAGCGCCGCCTTTTTGCGAGAGGCGCCCGGTCACGTCCACCGACAGGTCGCGGACGTCGGTGGCGAGCGCTTCCTCCATCTGCCTCTGGCTCATGCCGCGCTGCCTCAGCTCGTCCATGATCCTTTCCCGCACCGCGCGCGCAACTTTCTCCAGCTTACGGCTGATGGTGGATTCGTGTACGCCGAGCGAGCGCGCGATCTCCGCCAGCGTGCGCCCGTCCAGGTAGTACGAAGCAAGGATAAACCTCTCTTCCGCCGCGAGAGCTGCCAGCACGGCATCGGTCGCTTCTCCCAGCCGCGGATCTGGAGCTTGCTGCACGGGCGGATCAGCGGCGGCGAACTGCGCGCCCGCTTCCGTCTTTTCTTCCAGGCTGACCAGACGCTGCTGGCGGCGATAGCGGTTGACGTACTCCTGCGCCAGCGTGGCACGCAGCCAGCCTTCAAGAGAGCCGCGCCCGGTGTAATAGTTCAGTTTGCCGGTTCGCCGGCCTTCGCGCGTTTCCGTGCCGTACAGGTCGGCGTAGAGGGAGTCGGCGAGTTCGCGGGCGGAGCTGTCTTCGCGGGTGATGGAGCGGGCGGCGTCGTAAAGCTTCTCCCGGTAGCGGGTGAGAAAGAGCTCCCAGGCGCGCTCGAGGCCGGCGGCGCAGGCACGAGCCAGAGCCAGTTCCTCCAAACGCAGCCCGCGGAAGAACTCCAGGGTGTCGTCTTCCCTGGTCCCGGAGGGAAGATACTTGGCGGCAATCTCGTCGAGGATGCGGGCGAACTCCTGCTCCGACAGGCCGAGATCGGCGGCGCGGCTGCGCTGGTACAACTCCGCTACGGCGCTGGCGCGGATCTTCGGTGCGGCCGGTCCGGGCATTTGGGCAGTGCCGCTCATGACCTCAGGGCGCGACTCCGGCACAACTGTGCTGCTGGATAGTATCAACTTGGATGCAAGAAAACACCGTCCTGCCGTTCTTCCCCAGAAGGCCAGCGCTCTGACGCCGGCCTCGGGGAGGAACGGAAATGACATTGGCTCGCACTGCATGGATAGGGACTCTGGGGCTATTCACATTGATGACGGGGGGCGTTATCACCTGGGGCGGCAAGCAGCCGGAGGAGACATCGGCCGGCGAGTATCGCGTGCTCGCGCCCATCACGCACGGCAATCTGACCATCTTTCCGGTGGTCAGCGACCGCCGCCACGACACGCGCATGTTCATCACTCTGGATGAAGGTCTGCGCTCGGGCGAGGTGGTGGTCAGCGAGGCCGGACAGGTACAGGGACTGGTGCGCCGCCGGCCGCTGCCGCCGCGACACGACGGAGCGCAGGTGAACCGGCTGGTGCTGGTGAACAATTCCGACAAGCCGCTGCTGCTGCTTGCAGGTGAGATCGTGACCGGCGGAAAACAGGATCGCGTGGTCGGCAAAGACCGCATCGTGCCCGGGAACAGTGATCCCGTGGACTTGAGCGTGTTCTGCGTCGAGCCTGGCCGCTGGACTGGGACCAGCGCGCAGTTCGGCGGCAATTTCTCCGGTAATGGCAAGAGCGCGTACGTGACCCAAATGGCACAACCCAGCGTCCGCGCCGGCGCGATGGCGGACAAGAACCAGCAGAAGGTGTGGTCGGAGGTCAACCGATCGGTGGCCGACATGGCAGCGGCGGTGCCTGCTCCGGTCGGTGGTACGACCTCGTACGCGCGGGTGATGGGCAACGACGAAGTCAAGAAGAAGGTGGACGCGGTGGCCGCGCCCATGGAGCGCTCGTACGAGAGCGTCATCAAGCAACTGCGCAACCAGAACGCCGTGGGCGTGGTGGTGGCGATCGACGGCGAGATCGTCTGGGCGGACATCTTCGCCAGCACGCCGCTGCTGGAGAAATACTGGCCCAAGCTGGTGCGCTCCTACGCGACGGAATCCATCACGCGCCGGGGAAGGAAGGGCAGCGCCGATATCAAGACGGCGCAGGCGTTTCTCGACGACTTCAGCGGCAACCGCCAGGTGGTCGAGACCGAGCCCGGGATCTTCCGGCACACCGAGATTGTAGGCTCGGGATTCCACGCATTCGAACTGGCGTCGTTGCTACCCAAGACCGGCTTCGCCGTGCACATCAGCAAGATGTCGGAGTGAACGAAACCCTGCGTGCGATGTGTGCGTCGCCGAGCGGAATGAGGATGGCAAGACCCAGGGGGCACGCTGCCGGGCCCGGTCGCCAGGCAACCCGGCGATTCCCGAAGACTGATTTGGTTGCACGCAAAATCCAAAATATTGTTCGCAACATCTAACGTTGGAACGTGTCCAATAAAATAGAAGAAGGTGAGGTAAGGGTCGGAGGTGAGAGATGGGAGAAAAGTTCAACATATCGGATGTGGCCAATCTGCGGAACGAGTTGATCCAGGGAGGCTTGGATTCGCTGCAGTCGGGTGAACTGCTGCAGGTCTTCCTGATGGGCCATGGGTATGGGGTTTGTCCAGACGCAGCGCGGGATGCCGCCGGCCGCGTGGGCAGTGCACGCTGCTCTCTGGAAGTGATTCGACAGGAACTGGAACATCTGGCGCTGGTGATGTAACCGCAGCGCCAACCGCCAGGTGGAAAAAGCCGGACCAACCAGTCCGGCTTTTTTGCTGTCTGTTGATCTCTACTCTCCGCCTTCCAGTTCCTCTTCCAGCCGCCGCAGATCGGGGACGGTAACCGTCTTGCCCTCCATGTGAATAATGCCGTCGGCCTGAAGGCGGCTGAGATTGCGCGACACCAGCTCCCGCACCGTGCCGATCTGGGAGGCGAGTTCCTGATTGCTGTTTATGAGTGTGAAGGTGACATCGCGTTCCGCGCCCCGCGCCTGCTGGCGTGCCCGGCGCAACAGGAGCGCCGCCAGCCGGTGCCGCACGGTGGTGAAGGACAGCTCCTCGATGATGTTCACCAGCCGCCGCAGGCGCAGGCCGACGATGCGCAGCACCTTGAGCGCGACTTCCGGATGCTCCAGGCACAGCGCGTGGAAGTCGCGGCGGCTGATGAAGAGCAGCGCCGCCTCACCCACCGCAGCCGCCGATGCCGGATACTTGCCGCCGTCGAACACCGGAAGCTCGGCCACCGAGTTGCCGGCCGTTTCCATCGCCAGCACCTGCTCGCGCCCGCTGGCCGAGGTCTTGAAGATCTTCACCTGCCCTGACTCGACGACATACAGGCCCGCGCAGGGGTCTCCCTCGGCGAAGATCACTTCCCCGGCCTGGTAGCGATGTGGGACGGCGCGCTCGGAGATGAAGGCCAGTTCTTTCTCGTTCAGGTCCGCAAAAATGGGGACCTTCGCCAGCACGCTCGCAGTGCGCATCCTGGGTTCCGGCATGGGCGTATTGTAGTCGTGGGTGAAGAAGCAAACCACAGAAGACACCGAGGCACGGAACCCGGATTCATTTCTCCGGTCTCCGTGTCTCTGTGGCGGACTTTGCGTCTGTCTGCGGGCTTTTATCGCAGGAACCCGGAAATGAACATTACGCCGAAGATGAGGGCGAATCCCAGTTCCATCCATCCTAAGCGGTGGACACGCAGAGGACGGGGCTTCTTGAAGAACCAGGCGGCGCCGCGCAGCAGCATGGGATGAAAGGCGATCACGCTCATCTTGGGCAACAGCCGGTAGTGGAAGAAGAGCACCAGCAGGACGACGGTGAGCACCTCGCCGGCAAGGAACTTCCATCCGCGCGCCAGCCGCTCCCGAAGTCCCGACGCTTTGGCGTTGCGGATCCTCAACTGCACCATGTGGACCTGGTTGGCGGCGAACAGCCAGTTGGCGGTCCAGATCATCCAGGCGGTGGTGTCGAAGCGGCCGGTTGCGACGTAATAGGCGCCGGCGGCGGTGGAAGTCAGTCCCACCAGGCCGGCCATTTGTGAGGCCATGCGGGTCGCCCGGCCAAGCTTGCGCAGAATGGCTTGCGTCCCGAAGGAGAAGGCGGCGATCGCGCCCAGCGGCAGCAAGCCGGGATTGTTTCCCTTCCACAGCAGCACCGCCAGCGCGAGGGATGCCACCGCCGCATAGCCGGCGACAGCAGCCATCACCAAGCGCCGCTCGGCAGGGCTGTCGATGCGCTGCGCCGATGTGCCCAGCGCCGCTTCGACCGGCGTGCGCAGGCAGAACAGCGAGACCGAGGCCAGCAGGAATAGCAACACCGGAACCAGCGCGCCGCCGCGCAACAGCGCCACCGCCGCGCCGGTGACCAGAGGTACCAGCAGCAGGCCCCAGGCGCCATGCTCGCGCGGCAGCACGAACGCGCGCATGCGCGCGTGACTCAAGGATCGAAGATCGGTGACCGCGTCGGACATTGAAAACAGTTGCCAGTCGCCAGTTGCCAGTTTCGGCAAAGCCCAGCTTAATCGTTGAGCCTGGCCGCAGATGTGACTTTTGTCATGCCGCCGTGCAAAAGCGCAGGGCGCACTCAATACCCTCCGTGGCCGGAATCCCCATCCGGCTCCAGCGTGACCTTGCCGCGGAACTGGCGATACAGGTAACGGAAGTAGCCCAGGACCAGCACCATCCCGAGAAGCCACCACACCAGGCCCACGCGCAGGCCGTGCTGGCCGGCGGCGGTGTTGTAAATGGTAAGGCTGAACTTGGGGTCGGTGCTGGCGGGCAGCACATAGGGATAGATCCCGAAAGCCGCGCCTACCAGCATGCCGGTGATATATGTGCACGAGGTCAGGAACGCCATGCGGTCCTCGCCGCGCGCGCGGAAGCGGGCCATCAGGGCCAGGCTGCCGAAGACGATGACGGGGATCAGATATCCCAACGGCTGCGCCTTGTAGTTCGCCAGCATGTGCGGGCGGACGTAGACGGTTGCCACCAGCGAGACCGGCGTGAGCACGAGCAGTCCCCACCAGGCGTAGGCGGCCATCTGGCGTGCGCGCTGGTTCAACCCGCCTTCGGTTTTGGTGGCGATGTACAGCGCGCCGTGGGACGCCAGCGCAAACAGGGCCACCAAGCCGGCAATCACGGTGTACCAGTCGAGGATGCCGGCGTCAGGCTGCACCCGGAAGTTGGTCCACAGCGGCTCGAAGAAGTATCCCTGGGCGTTCAGCGGGGCGCCGCGGATCACGTTGCCCAGCGCGGCGCCGAAAAAAATGGCCAGCAGCAGGCTCGACATCGAGAAGATCACGTCGCAGAAGTGACGCCAGACGGGGCTTTCCAGGTGGGCGCGGAATTCGATCCCGATGCCGCGCAGCATCAGCAGCCACAGCACCATGATGAGCGGCAGGTAGAAGCCGCTGAAGCTGGAGGCATAGAGCAGGGGGAAGGCGAAGTAGAGCGTGCCGCCGGCGGCCAGCAGCCAGACTTCGTTCCCGTCCCAGACCGGGCCGATGGTCTTGATGATGAGCCGCCGCTCTTCTGCGGTGCGGCCGACCAGCAGTTGCACGATGCCGGCGCCCAGGTCGAAGCCATCGAGCACGACATAGGCTGTGAGCATCACGGCGACGATCACGAACCAAAGCGTCTCCATAATCCCCCTATCCCGCCGCTCCTTCCCTGTGCTCCGGGCCGCGCTCGATCTCACGCAGCACCAGGAACACGAACAGCAGGCTGAGGATGGTGTACATCCCCATGAAGCCGATGAGCGTGAACCAGCCGTTGCCCGCCGAGACCATGGGCGAGAGGCCGTTGGCGGTGCGCATCAGGCCGTACACCAGCCAGGGCTGGCGCCCGACTTCGGCGGTGATCCAGCCGGCGGTATTGGCGATGTAGGGCAAGGGAAAACTGATCATCAGGATCCACAGCATCCATCGCGCCTGCATCAGCTTGCGCCGCCACAGCAGCAGGGCGGAGACCAGCATGATGGCGATGAAGATGGTCCCCAGCCCCACCATGATGTGGTAGCTGAAATAAAGGAGAGGGATGTTGTCCGGCCACTGGTCGCGCGGGAAGGCGTCCAGCCCTTTGACCTCTGCCGCCCAGCGGCGATAGGTGAGAAAGCTCAGCATGCCGGGGATCACCAGCGGATTGTCCAGCTTCTGCTGCTCTACGTCGGGCTGGCCGATGATGACCAGTTGCGCCGCCTTCTCCGTCTTGAAAAGTCCCTCCATGCCGGCCAGGGTCGCCGGCTGGTGCTGGGCGACGTGGCGTCCCTGGAAATCCCCGGTGGGGAACAGTTGCAGCACGGAGAACACGATGCCGGCAATCACCCCGGTCTTTACGAAGATGCGCCCGTGCTCCTCGTGCTTGCGGGAGAGCAGGTAGAAGGCGCCCAGCGCGGCCATAACGAACGAGCCGGTGATCATGGCGCCGCTCATGTTGTGCGCGTACTGCCACCACGCCCACGGGCTCAGCACCAGGGCCCAAAAGCTCTCGAGCTGCACGCTGCCGTCGGCGGCGGTCATGTAACCCACCGGGTGTTGCATCCAGGCATTGGTCGCCACGATGAAGAAGCCGGAAATCCAGGAGCCCAGCGCCACCAGCAGCCCGGCGGTCCAGTGTCCCCACTGCCCGAGCCGCTTTTCGCCGTAGAGGAAAAGCCCGAGAAACGCGGATTCCAGGAAGAAGGCGAACACGCCTTCCATGGCCAGCGTCTGTCCGATCACCCCGCCGGCAAAGCGCGAGAAGTGCGCCCAGTTGGTGCCGAACTGGAATTCCATGGGAATGCCGGTCACCACGCCGATGGCGAAGTTGATGCCGAAGATCTTGGCCCAGAAGCGCGCCGACTGGTTGTAGCGCTCATCGCCGGTGCGAATGGCCAGCGTCTTCAGCACCACGATCAGCGGCGCCAGCCCCATGGTGAGCTGGGGAAACAGATAATGAAAGGTGACGGTGAAGGCGAACTGCAAACGATCCACTAGAAGCGCGTTCATCGGGGAACTCCGGACATAAGCCGGGGCGTATTATCCCCTTTCCCCTGTAGAGACGCAGCATGCTGCATCTCTACATCGTGCCAGTGCCATTTTATCTCTCGTGTTCGTCGATGTGCCCCGTGAGACGGGGCTAGGATCGCACCGGTTTGCTGCCTGCGGTTGTGGTTCGTGGTTGATAGACGCAGAACGGTTCCTCGTCCAGCATGTCGCCGGTGGCCGCGAAGGCGCGCGCCCGGCATCCCATGCAGATGTTGCGGAACTCGCAGCACCCGCATTTGCCTTTCAGGTTGCCGGTATCGCGCAACAGCTCGAAGACCGGCGAATTCGTCCAGACCTCGGCGAAGCTCTTCTCGCGCAGGTCGCCAGCCTTCACCGGCAGGTAGCCGCAGGGATAGACCTCGCCTTCATGCGAAAGAAAGCACACACCTGTGCCCGCCAGGCATCCCTTGGTCACCGCGTTCATGCCGTGGGGGTGGCCGCCGCGATGGCCTGCTGGGCGCCTGGGCGGGTTGAGGACGATGCCGGTGCCGCTGGGCATGAGTGTGTCCGTGGGCCCAATGGCGCTGGGATCAGCGGCCGGCGTCTGCGCTTGTGCAGCCGCTTGCGCCGCCTTGCGCTCTTCCACCTGCCGCTGCTTGGCGACGCGGAAATAATGCGGCGCGCAGGTGGCCTTCAGCTCGATGTCCCCGCTCTTCGACTGGTCATAGAACCAGTTGAGGATCTGCTCGTACTCTTCCGGCGGGACCATCTGCTCGGCGGCGATGTCCACGCCGCAGCCCACCGGCACCAGCAGGAAGGTGTGCAGGGCGTCGGCGCCGATGGCGCGTGCCAGTTCCAGCACCGCCGGGAGCTGGTGCGCGTTGTGACGCGCCACCGTCATATTGATCTGCAGCGACATGTCCAGTTCCTGCAGGTTGCGGAAGCCTTGCAGCGTGTTTTCGAACGCTCCGGGGATGCCGCGGAAACTATCGTGGGTGGCGGCGTCGGCGCCATCCAGGCTCATGGAGACGCGGCGCACGCCGGCGTCCACGATCTTCCTGGCGACGTCCTTCGAGACCAGCGTGCCGTTGGTGGCCAGGGCCACGCGCAGGCCGCGGTCGGCGCCGTAGCGCGCGAGCTGGTAGATATCGCGACGGAACAGCGGCTCGCCGCCGCTCAGCACCAGGATGGGGTTGGAGAAATCAGCGATCTGGCCAATGATCTCCAGCGCCTTGTCCGTGGGCAGGTCGGTGGGCGACGACAGCTCGGTGGCGGTAGCGCGGCAGTGGATGCAGCGCAGATTGCAGCCCTTGGTGACCTCCCAAAAGACCAGGCGCGGCTTGTTGTCTGCGTCCATTGGGCTTCTCCCCACGTGAGCCATCGCTAAACAAGTCGAGGATACGTTCGGCCCAGCCAAGGGGATGTGACCGGTGTCACAGGGGGACGGTTAAGGGTCACAGCAAGGTAGCGGCGGCGCCGGGGAAGCCTCCCCCCTGAAGGATGACGGTTGTCGTGGAAAATGCCTTGGGCCAGCGGCCGACGACCAACGGCCAACGACCCACGACGGTTCTAGAACAGCGCACTCTGCCGGCTGTTGGGCCGGATGCCGAAGTGGTCGTAGGCCAGCTTGGTGGCGACTCGGCCGCGCGGGGTGCGGTCCAGAAACCCGATCTGCATGAGGAAGGGCTCGTAGATCTCTTCGATGGCATCGGCTTCCTCGGCCAAAGCAGCGGCCAGCGTGTTCACCCCCACCGGCCCGCCCTGGTATTTCTCGATGAT
>JAHFUA010000070.1 GCA_023265315.1 Acidobacteriota bacterium
CTTGTCGGCGAACAACATGGCGCCCACCGAGGGCACGATCAGGTAGCAGAACACCAGCAGCACCCCCGCAATCGCCACCGACGAGGTCACCACAAATCCAAACGAGGCGTAAAACAGGAAGTCCCACAGGCGGATGCTGACGCCTTCGGCCTCGGCCTGCTGCGGGTTGATGGAGATCAGCAGGAATCTGCGCCGGAAGATGTAGTGGAACAGGCCAATCACGCCATAGAGAATGGCAGTCTTGATCACGTCGTGGCGCGAGACTGCCAGGATGTTGCCCACCAGCATGTCCTTCAGGTGCTCGGTCTCGCCGGTGGCCTTGCTCATGGCCAGGATGGCGCCGGCCGAGGCCACCGCGTAGGTGATGCCGATGAAGGCTTCCAGCGGGATGTGGGCTTTGCGCATGCGCGCCAGCGCAAAAATGAACGCGCCCAGGAAGGTGAATCCCAGGCTGATCCAGTAGGCAGCGCCACCGTGCGGGCTCATACCGGCGACGATGGCGACGGTGGCGCCCAGGGCGGCGATCTGCGCCAGCGCTAGGTCCACAAAAATCACGCCGCGCTCCACCACGTGCACGCCCAGGTAGGCGTGAATGCCGGTCAGGATCAGGCTGGCTAGAAACGGCAGAATCAGAAATTGCAGGATTTCCATAGTTCAGTTTCTCTCAGGTCACTGCATTATTCAGCAGGGTGGAGCAGGCCTTTAGGCCTGCATTCATGCGAGTCCTTAAATTGTGGGCTTCAGCCCCTGAGGTACTCTGATGACCGCAGCGACCGTGTGCACAGCGCATAAGTCCCTCAGTGGCTAAAGCCAAGCGGCTATTGAGCGGCAAAACGCAGGGCTGAAGCCCTGCTCCACCCAAGACGGTCCGACATCATGAATAATCCGGGAGATATCTCTGCGGCCCTCCCGCCTCACCCTCATTGGGTTGCCTTGAAGGCCTGGATCAGCAGGTTGATATCGTAGTCGAAAAGCTTGAAATAATCCGTCACCTGTTTCTCGCCGCCCACCGAGGGCAGCAGCACCAGGACCTTGGCGCCGGTGGCGCTGCCGATGCTGTTGGGAGTTTTGAGGTCGAAGTAGGGCTCCACCACCACCACCTTGATGTTGTCGCGCTTCATCAACTGGATGATCTCGAGCGTGTGGCCGGGCGTGGGCGGGATGCCGGGCCGGGGCTCGATGTAACCGACGATCTGCAGGCCAAAATACCTCGCGAAGTTCGACCACGAGGTGTGATAGGCGACCAGCTTGCGCCCGTGGTAGGGCGCCATCTGCGCGTCCCAGGTCTTCTCGGCGGCGGTCAGGCGGCGGTCGAAATCCTGGAAGCGCTGCTGGAAATACTGGCTGTCGGCCGAGTCCATCTCCCCCAGCTTCTGGGCGATGCCGCGGGCGATGCGGCGGCCGTTGTTGGGATCGAGCCAGTAGTGCGGGTTGCCCAGCGGGTGCACGTCGCCCATGGCGCGCGTGATCTGCCCGGTGGGAACGTCGAGGATTTGGGCGAACTGCGAAGCGTCCAGATACCCGGGCGCGCCCACCTGGATGCGGCCATTGCCGCACTGGGTGATGAGCGGCGGCAGCCAGCCGATCTCCAGTTGCAGCCCCACCAGGATCAGCAGGTCGGCGTTGCGCAGCTTGAGCAGGAAGCTGGGCTTGGCTTCGACGAAGTGCGGGTCCTGGTAACCCTTGGCGATGGCCTCGACCGTGATCTTGTCGCCGCCGACTTCTTGCGCCAGCGCCGCCATGTCGGTGGTGGAGGTGACGACGTTAAGCTTCTTGGCCTCGGCCGCCGGTGGAAACGCCAAAACGGCGAGGACGAGCGCGGCCAGCGCCAGCAGCCAGCGGGAACTCATGCGTGATCGTGTCATCAGATTCTCCTCAAATTCTCAGAACGGGTGCGCGCCATGCGCTCCCAGCGAGAACTGCACCTGCAGCAGCAGTTCGTTGGCGTTGATGCCCTCGGCGTAGCGGGTGAAGCGGTACTGGCCGCGGATCTGGCTGAACTCGCTCGGCCAGTAGGTGAGGACGGCGGAAGCGCCGCGGTCCAGTTGATTGGCGTCGCGGGCGCGCTGCGCATAGTCGTAGCGCCCGCCGACGAACCACCGCCGCCCGAGCTGGTAGTCGCCGGAGGCATACATGCCGAAGCTCCGCTGCTCGCCGGCCAGGTTGATTGGCTGCTGGCGCTGGCTCCAGATCAGCTCCGTGCGCCCGACGAACGAGTGATAGATGGAGCGGCGCAGCGGCTTCCAGCGCACGGTGGCGTCCACGCCGTAGAGCTGGGTCAGAAAATCGCTGCCCAGCTCGTTGTGCCCGCGCCCGTAGGAAAGGCCGAGATCAAGATTGGTAGACTCAGTGATGTCCTTGTATCCGCGCAGGTGCGCGACCGTGCTCACGTCGCGCTTGTTGCTGGCGGTGAACAGGGTTTGCTCGACCGTGCCGCCATTGGGGAGGAAAAACGTCTGCGCGCCGGTGTCGCCGCGGAAGACCTGGCCGGTGGCCTCCAGGAAGATCCCCTTGGGCGCGGGCAGGATGCGCTGGATCGAGAAGCCGGCGTCGTCGATGCCGTCTTCGCCGCCCACCAGGTTCTCGGTGACCAGCGGGCGGTCCACCCAGGGCAGCACGTGATTGTGCAGGCTGTTGACTTTGCCGAAAGCCGCCCGCATCTTGCCTGCACGCGCCACGAACCCGGCGGGCAACGCGGTGAAGGTGATGTAACCCTCTTCGAGATCGACGCCGGATTCGCCGAAGGAGAGGAAGAAGTCGCCGCGCGCGTAGGGATCGATGATCGCCTGGAAGCCGACTTCTGACTCATGCATGGTGAGCGACTGGAACCCGGCCTGGCGGATAACCGAGCCGGGCGGCGTGGGATAGTGGCCGGCGGCGCCGATGAAGTCTCCGATCACGCTGATGTCCGGGTTCAGCGCCTTGGCGGCGGCGCCGGCGCCGCCATAGACCGGCAACTGCGTGCCGCCTGGGCCAGTGACGGTGGCCGGGCTGGCGGAAGTCCCCGCAGCGGCCGTCTCTGCGCCGGTTGCCGGCGCCGGTTGCGAACTCTGCGTGAGTTGCTCCTTCAGCAGGCGCACCTGCCCTTCCAGCAAGATGATGCGGTCCTCCATGGCCTTGAGCTGCTGCTCGATGGCGTCACAGCAGGGCGCCGGTGGGGACGCATTCCCGGGCTGCTGCGTCCAGCCGGGCAGCGCCGATCCCAACAACACGCAGATGAGAACACTCAGCTTTTTCATCACAAACTCCTGCACTGGTTGCGTTGTCTCGGACCGGCTGCGCGCCTGCGGGCGCCGAGTTCCGAGCCTGAAAGGAGCCGATTGCTGAAAAGCGGAAGATGATCAGGCCGCAGGAGGCGGGCGGATATATAAGCCAAAGCCCTGCACGCCGCTTCTGAACACCGGCTGGAGGGCGACAATGGCCGCGGAGGAGTCGGCGGCGGGAAGCACGCAGACCGTCGGTGCTGCCAGCGAAGGCGCGTGCAGGCCGACGCACAGCAGACAGGGAACCCGGGTGGAACCGCGGTCGGCATTGCCGAAGCTGTGCCGGCTGGCGACCGCAGGTGGAGCGCAGAAATGCGCTACGTGAACGCACCCGGAGAGCAGCAGCACGCTGGCGCAGAAGACGACGAGCGCGGCGCGCCACCGCGAACCCGGCGTTTTCATGGAGCAACTTCCCACCTGAATCTGGTTGGATGCATCCCAGCCGGTCACCGGCTGGTGCGATCTGCGAGTTTCCCCAAAATTGTAGCACCCGCGGACATGACCGGGCGGATTCCCAGATGGGTTCCAGTCCCACTCTGGCCGCTTTCATTGCGCGGCAACCGGAGCTATGCTACTTATGGATTCCGAGGTAGCCTTGCACACATCCATTCCCGCAGGACTGGACCGCAAAGAGTCCGAGATCTATTCCCGGCTCGACCCCAGGCGGCTCCCGCGACATATCGCCATCATCATGGACGGCAACGGGCGCTGGGCCCGGCAGCGCCACCTGCCGCGCGTCGCCGGACACCGCGCCGGCGTCGAGTCGGTGCGCTCCACCGTCGAGACCGCCGCCCGCATCCACCTGCCGGCGCTCACCCTCTATGCTTTTTCTTCGGAGAACTGGAAGAAGCGCCCGCCGCGAGAAGTGGACTTCCTCATGCGCCTGTTGCGGCGCTACCTGAAGGCGGAGGTCCCCACGCTCAACCAGAACAACATCCGCCTGGAGTACATCGGCCGCCGCCACGAGCTGCCGGACGCGGTGCAGGAGCGCATGCAATGGGCGCAGCAGGCCACCGCCAAGAACACCGGCATGGTGCTGACGCTGGCCTTGAATTACGGCGCGCGCATGGAGCTGGTGGACGCCTTCAACGCCATCGTGCAGGCGGCGGCCAACAATGGCGGCTTGCGACACCTGAAGATCGACGAGGAACTCATCGACCGCCATCTCTATACCCGTCACCTGCCCGATCCCGACCTGGTGATCCGCACCTCCGGCGAAATGCGGCTCTCGAACTTCCTGCTGTGGCAGGTAGCCTACGCCGAGATCTACGTCACGGCTACGCACTGGCCGGACTTCCGCGGGCGCCACCTGCTGGAAGCCATCGCCGAGTACCAGACGCGGGAGCGCCGCTACGGCGGCCTAAGCGACGGCCACGGCGCACACACGTAAGTATTCGCTGGCTTTGTATATGGGTGCGGCTTTCAGCCGTGCCGACACGTAGCGCCTAAAGCAGCGGGCTTTAGCCCCTGGGGTTCTGCATCTTGGGGTTCGGAGAGCGTAACTACTCAAACTCAAGATCCCTCCACTCGCGCTCCCTCACATTCGTTCGCTCGCGCTTCGGTCGGGATAGCATTCTTGGCTCGAAACGGCACGCTGAAAGCCGTGCCCTGATACCAACCACCGGCGGAAGAATGACATGGACGGGCGCCCGGCGCATGGGCGAGAATCTCTCATTCCATGAAGCGCGTCGCCACCGCGGTCGTCCTCATCCCTATCGTTCTGCTGATCGTCTTCCGGGCGCCGCTGTGGCTGTTCGCCGCGGTGGTGGGCGTGATCGCACTGATCAGCACTCGCGAGTGCCTGGGCCTGACCGACGCTCATGGGATCAAACCAGCGAGGGTGCTCACCTACTTCTTCACCCTACTCTTGTTCGCCAGTGTGGTTGCAGCCTTCGTTGTTGAGGCAGCGGTAAGCAGGCTGCCGGCCTCGACCTTGCTGCGCGGCGTTTTTCCCCAGGAACACCCGTACCTGTTCTTCGCCTTCGGCGCCACTTCCCTGGGGAGAGATTGCGTGCTGCTTGCCGCTCTGGTGTTTCTGGCAGCGATGATGAAGCGCGAAGACCTGCGTTCGTCGCTGCCCGGCGCTGCGGCGTCGGCTCTGGCGCTGGCTTACATCAGTCTGCCGCTGACTCTGCTCATCAACGTGCGCGCCCGTGCGGCGGGGGCATTCTATGTGTTTTACCTGCTGGTGGTGGTATGGGCCGGCGACATTCTTGCCTTCCTGGTGGGCCGGGCGGTGGGCAAACACAAACTTGCTCCGCGGATTAGCCCCAACAAAAGTTGGGAGGGCACGGTAGCTTCCCTGGCCGGCGCCACCGTGCTGGGAACGGTCATCCTGGCCCACGGAAATGCGATCGTGGAATTCGTGCGCAACACCAATCTGCTGCCGGCGCAACCAGGCAGCATCTTGAGCGTCGGACCGTATCCCACTCCCCATCCGCTGTGGGTGTACCTTCTGCTGTCGGTGGCGCTGAACGTGGCGGCACAACTTGGCGATCTGGCCGAGTCCATGCTGAAGCGTGGCGCCGGGGTCAAGGATTCCGGCTCGATTCTTCCCGGGCACGGCGGCATGCTGGACCGCATTGATGCGCTGCTCTTTGCCGCTCCAGCCCTGTGGTACTATGCGCAGATTGCCGCCACCATCGGTTCTCGCTAATCCGTCTTCATGAAGCGCATCGCCATCCTGGGTTCCACCGGCTCCATCGGGCGCAGCACGCTGAGCGTCGTAGAAGCCCACCCGGAGCGGTTCTCCGTGGTCGCCCTCGCCGCCGGCAGCAACGTCGCAGCAGCCTTGGAGCAGGCAAAGCGCTGGCGCCCGCGCCTGCTCTCGATGGCTACCTCGCGTGCCGCCGACGAACTTGCGCGCAAGCTGAAAGGCGCCGGCTGCGGCGACATCGAAGTCGTGCACGGTTCCGCGGGGGCGATACGCGTCGCCACCCATCCGGAAGTGGACTTTGTGGTCAGCGCCATCGTGGGCGTCGCCGGACTGGAAGCGACCTATGAAGCGGTGCGCGCCGGCAAGAGCGTGGGCCTGGCCAACAAGGAATGCCTGGTAGCCGCGGGCGAGCTGATCACCGCGGAAGCGAAGAAGCACGGCAAGCCGCTCCTGCCCATTGACAGCGAGCACAACGCCGTCCACCAGTGCATGCGCGGCGGGCGCCTTGAAGAAGTCCAGTCGGTGTGGTTGACGGCCTCAGGCGGGCCGTTCCTGGACACCCCGGCCTCCGAGTTCTCGCGCATCACGGTGGAGGAGGCCCTGAACCATCCCACCTGGAAGATGGGCCAGCGCATCACCATCGATTCCGCCACCCTGATGAACAAGGGGTTCGAGGTGATCGAGGCCTGCCGGCTGTTCGGCCTGGCGCCCAGCCGGGTGAAAGTGATTGTGCACCCGCAGTCCACCATCCACTCGCTGGTGGAGTTCGTAGATGGCAGCCTCTTGGCCCAGCTTTCGGTCACCGACATGCGCCTGCCCATCCTCTACGCCCTCACCTGGCCGGAGCGCATCCCGTCCGGGCTGCGTTATTCGGTCAATGACTTACGTCATCTGGATTTCCGCCAGCCCGACATGCAAAAGTTCCCTTGTCTGGCCCTGGCCTATGAGGCCGCGGAAGCCGGAGGCGCCAGGACCGTGGCCCTGAACGCCGCCGATGAGGTGGCGGTGGCCGCGTTCCTGGAGGGATCCATTGGATTCGACGAAATCCCCCGGGTCATCCGGGACGTACTTAAGGAAACTGATGTCCGGCATCCTGAATCTATTAAGCAGGTGCTCGCGATGGACTCCGAAGCCCGGCAACTGGCCAGGGAGCGGGTCGAGCAATTGAAATCCAGAAAGGCAGGCACACGCCGTCCCGTTGTAGCAAAATAGATACGGGACAGATTTCCTCATGTACAACGCTTTCACTATCCTCTGGGCCGTGGTCCTGGTGCTCGGGATCCTCATCCTGATCCACGAGCTAGGTCACTTCATTGCTGCCAAGTGCTTCGGTGTCCGGGTGGAAGTTTTCTCCATCGGCTTCGGCAAGCGCCTGATTGGATGGCGCAAGGGCGACACCGATTACCGCATCAGCGCGCTGCCTCTGGGCGGCTACGTCAAGATGTGGGGCGAGAACCCGATGGAGACGCGCACCGGCGACCCGGCGGAGTTCCTTTCCCATCCGCGCTGGCAGCGGTTCATCATCGCGGCAGCGGGCCCGGTGATGAACATCCTGCTGGCTATCGCGCTGCTCACCGGGGTTTTCATGGTGCGCTACGAGCACCCCTACTTTCTGGACCAGCCTGCGGTCATCGGCTTCGTGCTGGAGAACTCGGCGGCGGCCAAGGCGGGATTCAAGGGCGGCGACCGCATCGTGCGCATCGGCAACATTCAGTCGCCGACCTGGGAGGACGTGGAAGCCAAGCTCATGCTCAACCCGGGACAGCCCCTGGAGGTGGCCATCCAGCGCGGCGGACAAATCCTGAACCGGACCATCGTTCCAGACAAGCAGGGACAGGAGGAGTACGGCGCACTCGGCGGCTGGGTGCCCCAGGAGCCCAATGTCGTTACCCAGCTTGAACCCGATATGCCCGCGGCCCAGGCCGGCATGAAGGTCGGAGACGAGGTGGTAGCGGTGAACGGCGTGACCATGCGCTCCATGCGGGCGCTGATCACCTACCTGCAGCAGAACCTGGGCAAGCCGCTCGACGTCGCCGTAATGCGCAACGGCCAGGAGCTGCACTTCAATGTGACCCCGGTCCTCTCGCATAACGCGCGCGGCGCCGAGCAATGGCGCATGGGATTCATCTCCAACCCGGTGCACGTGGACAAGCTGGGCTTTGCCGACGCTGTTGCCAAGTCTATCGAGGTCAACAAGCGCTACTCGGTGCTGATCCTGGAGCTGGTGCGCCAACTGGCCGCGCGCAAGGTGTCAATGAAGCAGTTCGACGGACCCATCGGCATCGCGCGCGCTTCCGGCGAGGCCGCCCGCCAAGGCTGGATGCCGCTGCTGGCCCTGATGGCCGCCATCAGCCTGAACCTCGGTATCTTCAACCTGTTCCCCATCCCTATCCTGGACGGAGGCGTGATCCTGCTGCTGGCCATCGAGAGCGTGATGCGCCGCGACATCAGCATGAAGATCAAAGAGCGCATCTACCAGGCGGCCTTCGTCTTCCTCATCCTGTTCGCCGTGGTCGTGATCTACAACGACATCGGCAAGGCGCTGCCCGGACTGGCGAAGTTTTTGCCGTAAACGCACTCAGCTATCAGCATTCAGCCACTGCGGCTCCCCCAACTCATCGGCATCTGGGCTGACTGCTGAGTGCGGATTGCTGAGTGCTGCTTTTCGCGTGATAAACTGACCCCGGGATGGCAAGCATTCAACGCAGGAAGACGGTCACTGTAAGTGTCGGCGGAGTGCGCATCGGCAGCGATGCAACCGTGGTGGTGCAGTCGATGACCAACACCGACACCGCCGACGTGCCTGCGACCGTCCGCCAGGTGGCTGAGCTGGCGCGGGCCGGCTCCGAGCTGGTGCGGGTGACGGTGAATCACGACGCGGCCGCCGCCGCCCTGCCCCGCATTGTCGAGGGGCTGGAGCAGCAGGGCGTGCGCGTACCCATCGTCGGCGACTTCCACTACAACGGCCACTTGCTGCTGAAGAAGCACCCCGATTGCGCGCGCGCGCTGGCCAAATACCGCATCAACCCCGGCAACGTCTCCATCGGCAAGAAGGACGACGACAATTTCCGCACCATGATCGAAGTGGCGATCGCGAACCAGAAGCCGGTGCGCATCGGCGTCAACTGGGGCTCGCTCGACCAGGCGCTCTTGACCCGCATGATGGACGAGAACTCGCGCCGGGCCGAGCCCCTCGACGCCCGCGAGGTCACGCTCGAAGCCATCGTGGTGAGCGCCCTCGATTCCGCCGAGCGCGCCGAGAAATACGGCCTCCGCGCCGACCAGATCATCCTCAGCGCCAAAGTCAGCGGGGTGCAGGACCTGATCGACGTCTATCGCGCGCTAGCGGCGCGCTGCCGCTACCCGCTGCACCTGGGGCTGACCGAAGCCGGCATGGGCGCCAAGGGCATCGTGTCCTCGGCCGCGGCTCTTTCCGTGTTGCTCCAGGACGGCATCGGCGACACCATCCGCGTCTCGCTCACGCCGGCGCCCAACGGCGACCGCACCGAGGAAGTGATCGTGGCACAGCAGATCCTGCAATCCATGGGCATCCGCAGCTTCACCCCGCAGGTGACCGCGTGCCCCGGCTGCGGACGCACCACGAGCACCTTCTTCCAGGAAATGGCGGAACAGATACAGTCCTACCTGCGCCAGCAGATGCCGGCGTGGAAACAGCGCTACGCCGGCATCGAAGAAATGAGGGTTGCGGTGATGGGCTGTGTGGTGAACGGGCCCGGCGAATCCAAACATGCCCACATCGGGATTTCCCTGCCGGGAACGTTCGAGGAGCCGAAGGCGCCGGTGTTCGTAGATGGCCGGCTGCGGACCACGCTGAAGGGCGACAGGATCGTCGCCGAGTTCATCGAAATTCTGAACGAGTACGTGGAGTCACACTACGCGGAGCGCACCGAAGCAGCCACGCACGCCTAGCCCCCTGGAGTTCCACCGCGGAAATATGGCTTGTGAAGGGGCACGCCTTCAGGCGTGCCGTAGAGGACCTTTGAGAATCCGGCTTTAGCCGCTGCGGGATGCGCCTCAGGGCCTAAAGGCCGCTTCAATTGCGGCTCATGTCGACACGGCTGAAGCCGTGCCCTTGCACCTGCTCCAGAGCCAACCTCTTCCGATTTGCAGGCAGCGGCCCATTACGCCAGCTTCAGCAGCATGAACGCCGCCGCCAGCCACAACGCGAACATCGCCAGGTTCAGCGAAATTCTGAACGCCATGTTATCCATCAACTTGTTGTATTCCGGTCCCATGATCCACCTCTGAATTCCGTCCTGCTCTTTGGACGTGCAGCGCGCGCCAGGGTTAGCAGCGCAGGCTTCCGATCTCAATCACAGGTACGCCGGGCGGCTCGAAAAAGTTCCGTATTACACCATGCTCTCATTCTTCCCGCGGGGAGGACGCGACCTCTTGGGTGCGCAGAAGATGTTCTCGTGAGACCAGAAATGTCATCCTTCGCGAGGCGAAGCCGAGCGGAGGATCTGAGGAAAATATCACTCTGCCCTCACCGGTTGCGCCGGCGACCTCGCCAGATTCTCCCGCTCGCTTCGCTCGCGGAAGAATGACGGAACGAGGGAGTGAGGCTTGAATCCAAAGAACCTTTAACCGCAGGAGGCCTCACGCGATCTCACTAATCTCCCGCAGCTCAGGATAACGCTCCACCAGGGTCTCCGGCGCCTTCACCTTGCGCCCGGTGAGCAGGTGCTTCAACTGCAGGCCGTTCACCGCGGCCTTGCCTTCGAAATGATTGTTAGCGATCACAAAGGTGACCTCGGTCTTGCGCGCGACCTCCTCGATGCGCGGCTTCCACTTGGCGAGCTCGCCTTCGCTGTACAGGTAGTTGTAGCGGTCGTGGGGAGCTTCGTGCTCGAACCATTGGTCGTAATTGCGGCCGTGCAGGCGCACGTAGCCGATGGCGGCGGTGGCGTGCGTGGTGGGTGCGATGGCGCGTCCCAGCAGGGGCTGGTCGATGTTGCAGAAGCTGACACCTTTTTCCGTGAAGTAGCTCAGGATGCCTTCGTTGTTCCAGCTCGCGTGCCGCACCTCGATCACCCGCGGATACGCCTCGAAGCGTCGCAGCAGGTCGCTCAGATAGTCGCGATTCTCCAGCGTGTTCTTGAACGAGATGGGGAACTGCATGAGCAGCGCGCCCAGCTTTCCGGCTTCCGCCAGCGGGTCAAGCCCCTCTTTGACGTGGCGCTCGTCCTTCTCGGTCGGCGCCAAGGTGGCCGCAGAGGTGGGCTGAACCACGCCGCCGGGCGCATGCGTGAACGCCCTATAGAGTTTGGCGGTGAACTGGAACTCGGGATTGGCAGCGACTTTGCGGCACCACAGCTTCGCCAACTCCGGCTTGATGGGGCCGTAGAACGAGGTGTTGATCTCGATCACGTCGAAGTATCGCGCCAGGTACTCGGCGGGATGCTGCTCGCGCTTAAGGCGAGCGGGATACACAATCCCTTCCCAGTCCTTATACGACCAGCCGGCGGTGCCGATGCGGATGTTGCCCATCGGCGGCAGGGTAGCACAGGGTATCGCCGTGATCGCCGGCATCGCCGAAATCGACGGACCAGGACCAGATCACGGCGATTCCGGCGGTTACGGCGATTTCGGCGATCAGTAGAACGCCACGACGATCCAGTTGGTCCCCTCGGGATAGCTGTTGCTGCGGGCGAAGCAGGCGCCTACGGCGAAGGCTTTGGAGGTGGCGATGTTTGCCACGTTGCGAAAGTGGGAGCGGAAGTTCGCCGGATCGGCCTCGGTGAAAGCAAGGCTGGCGCTGACGTTGGGACGTCCCAGGAGGGCATTGGCGTTCATGCGGTTCTTCCCGGCCATCTCGCAGGCGTAGCGGCGCAGCGCGGGGTCCTGCCGGCGGGCAAGCGGCGGGAACTTTTTTTGGGCTCTCACCTGGTTGATGGCGGTCGCGACCGCGTCTTCCAGTTCGCCGGTCGAGAGGGCGGGTACGCTGTGGGCGAAGTCGGTGACCGCATACAGCTCGTTGCCGCTGCGCACGACCGCCACGCCGATGGCGTTGTACTTGGGGTCGAAGATCTTGGCGCGATGGCCCGGAGAGCCCATCCAGCCGTCGTTGATCTCCGCCGCAGTGGCTCCAAAGGCGACGTTCTCCGCCGAGGCGTTGAAGCGCAAGTTGGTGGCCGCGATGCGGTCGCGCAGGCCGGGCTCGCCCGGGAACTGGTGCGCGAGCTGGCCGCGACGCGCCATCTCCGCCGCGTGCTTGCGCGCCGCTTGCGCCAGCCACTCGTTCCATTGCAGTTCCGGCACGCCAGCCTCGGCACGGTTGCGGTTGAGCATTCTAAAAAGCTCCTGCTCCGCCGCCGCCGATTCGGAAACCGCATCCTGCGCAAAAGTGCTCCCGAGCACCAGCAGGACGAGACCCGCAATTAGAAGCTCTCTCATAAACTGATTTCGAAGGGGCGCGGCTGAAAGCCGCGCCTCTTCAAAGCAGCCGCTTCTTGGATTTTCCACGCTCTTCGAACCTGTGCCCTTCTCTACAAGCCGGCTTCGATGCGCGACCGCGGATCCAGGTAATCCCGCAGCGCGTCGCCGATGAAATTGAACGACAGCACCGCGACCATCACCGCCACGGCGGGGAACAGCACCAGGTGGGGAGCGTCGAAGAGGTGGGCGCGGCCGTCGTTGAGCATCGAGCCCCAGCTCGCCGTGGGCGGAGGCACGCCCAGGCCGAGAAAACTCATGGTGGCTTCCGCGAGCACCGCGCCGGCCATGCCGATGGCGCCCTGCACGATCACCGGCTGGATCATGTTAGGCAGAATGTGCCGGGTGACGATGCGCAAATCGCTCGCGCCCAGGGCCCGCGCCGCTTCCACGAATTCGCGTTCGCGCGTAGCCAGCACCTGGGCGCGCACCAGTCGCGCATATCCCACCCAGCCGCCGATGGAGAGCGCCAGGATCAAGTTGAAAATACCCGGGCCGAGGAAGGCCACGAAGGCGATGGCCAGCAGGATTCCCGGGAAGGAGAGAAACGCGTTCATCACGATGACGTTGACGAAGCGGTCCACGCGCCCGCCGTAATAGCCGGCGATGCAGCCGATGATCAGCCCGATGGAGAGCGACGCCGCCACCACGCTCACACCAACGAGCATCGAAATGCGCGCGCCGTAGATGATGCGCGAGAAAATGTCGCGTCCTAGTTCGTCGGTTCCCAACCAGTGCGCTGCCGTCGGCCCGACCAGCCGAGCGGGCAAGTTGATGTATGCAGGATCATAGGGCGCAAGCCACGGCGCGAAGACAGCGCACAGGACGAAGATCGTCACCATCACCACGCCGGCGGTGGCCAGCGGGTTGTAGCGGGCGGCGCGGCTTAGTCGCCAGTCGCCAGTTGTCAGTTGCCAAGTTTGGGTTGCCACGAATCCTCTATAGGGTTGGCCGACGACCGAGAGCCGACGACCGACGACTTCTTCCTCACTGCCTGATCCTCGGGTTAGCGACCGAGTACAGCAAATCCGTCACAAAATTCACGCCCACATAGGTCAGCCCGATGGCCAGGATGCATCCCTCGACCAGGTAGTAATCGCGATTGGAGATGGCCTGGATAGTCAGCCGGCCGATGCCGGGCCAGGAGAAGATCGTTTCCGTGACGATTGCCCCCGCCAGCAGCGCACCGAACTGTAGCCCGACCACGGTCAGCACCGGGATCATGGCATTGCGCAGCGCGTGGCGATAGACCACGGTGCGCTCGGGCAGGCCTTTGGCGCGCGCCGTGCGGATGTAGTCCTGCCCCAGCTCTTCCAGCATCGAGGTGCGCACCATGCGCGTGAGGATGGCAGCCAGCGCGCCGCCCAGCGTAATCGCCGGCAGCACCAGGTGGGCGAGCGTCCCGCTTCCGGAGACTGGCAGTGCGCCCAGCTTAATGGCGAAGAGCAGTATCAGCACCGGCCCCAGCGCGAAGTTGGGGAACGAGAGGCCGAGCAGGCTGACGAAGCTGACCACGCGGTCGTCCCAGCGGTTGCGCCGGCGCGCCGAATGCACGCCCGCCGGAATGGAGAGCGCCAGAGCCACTGCGAGCCCGGCGAGGGTCAGTTGCAGGGTGAACGGATACCGCTCCACGATCACCGCGGCGACGTTGCGGTTGTAGCGCAATGACAACCCGAGGTTCCCGTGCAGCACGCCCCGCCAGTAATTCACGTACTGCCGCGCGATGGGAACGTCGAGCCCATAGGCATGCCGCGCCGCCTGCAGGTCGGCGCTGGTCGCGCCCTCGCCCAGCATCTGTTGTATGGGATCGCCCGGGACCAGGTGGATGAGCAGGAAGACGATGGAGACCACCAGCCAGATCACCGGCAGCACGTAGAGAAGGCGCTTGACGGTATAGCGGAGCATCAGTCGCCCGCCTGCGCCTGCGGGGTGTCAACCGGTTCCACCTTGACGGCGGCGATGCGGTGCCCGTCCATCTGCAGCACGGTGAAGCGATGTCCCTGATACTCGAACGACTCGCCGCCCTTGGGGATCTTCTGCAGCCGCGCCATGACGAAGCCGGCCAGGGTCTCGAAGCCTTCGTCGCGCGGCAGCTTCAATCCCTGCTCGATCTCCAGTTCATGTATGTTCTCGGAGCCATCCAGCACGGTAGCGCTGGGACCGACGGCGGCCAGCGGCGGTTCCGTGGCGGCATCGTACTCGTCCTCCATTTCGCCGACGATTTGCCGCAGCACATCTTCCACCGTCACCACCCCGACGGTGGAGCCGAATTCATCCACTACCACGGCCAGGTGCCGCCTGCGCTGCTGGAATTCGACCAGCAGGTCGGCCAGCGGCTTAGTCTCGGGCACCACCAGCACGTCGCGCATGATGTGCCGCAGGCGGGTACTGCCGGGGCGCAGCGGCGGCAGCGATCCGTGCTTCATGCGCAGGTGCATCAGCCGCAGCACGTCGCGGACGTAAAGCATCCCCACGATGTGCTCCGGACCGAGCTGCGGATCGTAGACCGGGATGCGGGAGTGCTTGGCCTCCACCACCTTGCTGAGGGCTTCGTCGAGGGTCAAGTTGGCGTCCAGGGAGAAGATGTCCGGGCGCGGCACCATCACTTCGCGCGCGGTCACATGGTCCAGTTCCAGGGCGCGATGGATCACGTCCTCCTGCTGCTCGGACAGGATGCCGACCTGGCGCGCCGAGGTGACGATCAGCTTCAGCTCTTCCGGCGAATGCACGGCCGCCTGGCGCGCCTGCCGCATCCCAAACAGGCGCAGCACCACCTGCGCCGAACGGTTCATCAGGCGGAGAAAGGGCCGGCTGATGGTGATGAACACATCCAGCGGCCCGGCTACGGCGATAGCCACCCGGTCCACGCGTCCCAGGGCCACCGATTTCGGCACCAGTTCGCCTAGCGTGACCAGCAGGTAGGTGATGGCGACAAACGCCAGCCCGATCCCGATGCCGTGGGCGTACAGGGCGGCATAGGGCACATTGCCCAGACCCGCCTGGATCAGGTGGGCGATGGTGGCTTCTCCCACCCAGCCCAGCCCCAGGCTGCACAGCGTAACCCCGAACTGCACCGCCGCCAGCAAATCCGGCAGATTATGGTGGAGCTTCAGGACGGCGCGGGCGCCGATGCGGCGGGCCGCGACCATCTCCTGGATGCGGGTGTCGCGGATGTTGATCAGCGCGAATTCAGCCGCCACGAAGAAAGCATTGGCCGCCACCAACAGGGCCACGACAAACACCCGCAGCACGACCAGGGAGAGCATGGAGAGGAAATTCTAACATTCCCGCACAGGCGCAGAATTGAGTCATTGATTCATTGAGTCATTGAGTCATTGAGCCATTGTGGGGGCAGCCGACGGAATTCGGCGGTTCGGCCTTCAATGGCTCAACGAATCAATGACTCAATGGCTCAATGGTTTTGCTTACTTTTTCCTCCCGCCCCGGTCTAAGTGACTGGCATCACTGCGGGATCCAGGGCTAGGATTTCTCATCTTTGTGGAACTAACCTAGGGGCGGCCTCGTACCAGCCTTCAGGGACGGGGCCACGCAACCTTGTAGTCGAGGAGGCGCCAGGTGGCGAACGGGAACGGCAAGAACCGCAAGAGGAAGCGCGTTTTTTACATCGGTGGCTCGATTCTGCTGATCGTCATCGCCGTCGCGGTGCTGGTGGCTTTCACCCGTGGCGGCACCAAGATTGATCCCGCAAAGCTGGGGAAGGTCGAGCGCGGCGACCTGGCCAAGAGTGTCGTGGCGACCGGCAAGATCGAGCCCATTAGCAAAGTGGAACTGAAGTCCAAGGCCAGCGGCATCGTGGAGAAGTGGTTCGCCGATGCCGGCGACAAGGTCAAAGAAGGCCAGGTGCTGGTGCAACTGGACCGGGAACAGATCCAGGCTGCGGAGCGGGAGGCGAAGGCGGCTCTGGCTGCGGCTCAGGCCAACGAGCGCGCCGCCCTGGCCGACGTCATCCGCGCCAAGGTCGACGCCGAAGGTCCTGACGTGCCGCTGCTCTATCGCGCCTACCAGCGCGCCCAGAAGATGGCCAAAGAGGGCGTGGTGTCGGAATCGGCGCTGGATGACGCGCAGAAGGGCTACGAGATGGCCGTCAACAAGCGCGATGTGGCGCGCGCGCAGTTGACCGTCAACCAGGCTAAGCTGATTCAGGCCAAGGCCCAGGTGCAGCAGGCCCGCGCCACCCTGGACCGCGCCGAAGAAGACTTGCGCTATGCCACCATCACGTCGCCGATCACCGGGGTGGTGCTCTCGCGCAACGTGGAGATCGGCGACGCGGTCAGCTCCATCCTGGTGCTGGGCTCCTCCGCCACCCTGGTCATGACCCTGGGCGACATCTCGCAGGTGTACGTCAAGGGCAAGGTGGACGAGGCCGACATTGGCAAGGTCTATCTGGGGCAGCCGGCGCGCATCAAGGTGGAGTCCTTCAAGGACAAGACCTTCTACGGCAAGGTCACCAAGATCGCGCCGCTGGGGGTGGAAAAGGACAACGTGACCACCTTCGAGGTGCGGGTCTCGATCGACAACCCCGGCGGCGAGCTGAAGTCGATGATGACCGCCAATGCGGAGATCATTCTCGACGAGCATAAGAACGTGCTCATGATTCCCGAGGGCGCCATCATGTACGACAAGGATAAGAATGCCTCGGTCGAGATCCCCGACCCGCACGGCAAGGACGGCAAGCGCAAGGTGGCGGTGAAAGTCGGAATCTCCAACGGCGCCAAGACCGAGTTGCTGGAGGGACTGAAAGAAGGCCAGCAGGTGGTGCTGCAGTAAGACGGCGGGGTTTCCGCATGCCTCCGACCGTTCGCCGCGGGACTAGACCTACACGGACTGCAAAGAGGGCCGCCCCAAAGGGCGGCCCGACTTACGCCGACAGGTGCTACGGGGTGATCAGGGAGATGCGCGTGCCCCAGTTGGCAAGCTGAGTCCGCGTGTTGCCGCAGCGGAAATTGGTGTTCAGCCAGGTTGAGTAGGTGCAGGTCTGGTTAATGTACTCCGAGGCAATCCAGATTGAGTTCCCATCCGATGCGGCGGCGCCATAATCGCCCCAGCGCGGGCGGCTGCCAAAAGCGCTGAACGGGTGATAGCCGGTGAAGCCATCGTCCGGCCCCGCTCCGGCAGCGGCAATGTGGACATCACCCACACCGATCTTGGCGTCAATCCCGGCGTAGCCGGCGCTGGGATAGAAGTCGTTCCCAAGCACGGTGAACGCCAGCACGCCCCTGCCGCTTTGCGTAACGGCAACCGCAGGATAGGTAAGATTGTTCCCCGGCACACCGACGTAGCCTTGCTGATCCACATTGCCGGAGTTTGGGTTGATGACAAAATACGCGATGCCGGCCTGCGGCGCCCCGTTGACGAGCAAGCCGGTATCGAGCGCGGCCCACAGCTTGCCATTGGCAAGCGCTACCTGTTGCATGCGGGAGTCGTTGCTATCCACCAGCTTCTCCGTGTTGGCGAAGGGCCCGCCGGAGCCGAGGACCAGGCGCCAGCACCCAAACAGGGTGGCTGACACTTGAAGCGAGGAGTCGGAGAGGCAGGTGGCCAGCGGCACGTCGCCAGCTTTCTGGTGGGACCGGCCGGGCACGGCGTAGGGGATGGTTTGGATCACGGCAATGGACAGCCCCACGGCCGGGGTCGCGCTGTTCAACGAGCTGCTGTTGGTCAGAGACCACAGACGCAGACGGCTGTCCACGCCCGAGTCCTGAAACACCGCCTCCGAGCTGAGGAAGAACTCCGTCCCCCAGTGGGCGCCCTCGAAC
>JAHFUA010000071.1 GCA_023265315.1 Acidobacteriota bacterium
TCGGAGTGCAGAGGACTGTCGAGAAGCTGCGGCGCGGCAAATGCCGCAGGATACGCGTCATCGGCGGCTACATGGAGTGGAGGCTGACCGCGGCGGATACCGGTGGGCACTACTGCGTGCTGGAGACCTTTGCTCCTCCAGGCGCGGGGGTTCCCCCGCACCAGCACGCTGATCAGGAGGCCTTTTACATCGTGGAGGGCACCCTGGAGTTCGCGCGCCTTGTGTCAGCCGGGCTGGAGTGGTTCCCTGTCGCAGCCGGCGACTCGATCCATGTCCCCAGCAATGAAGTGCACGGATTTCGCAACACCGGCACGACGGACACGCGCATCCTGGTGACCGCCACCGCAGGGCTAGCGGCGTTCTTTGAGGAAGCTGGAGTGCCGATTCCACCGGGGGCACCGGTGCCCACTGGACCGCCTTCCGCCGTGGAAATCGAACGGGTGCTGGCCATCGCCCGCAAGCATGGCCATCGCTTCTTACCGCAGTAAGCAAACCGACCGTCGCAGCAAGCGCGGGACACTTCTACAAGAGAACCTGATCTTTCAAATCCTGAGCGGCTTGCAACACATTGTCCGGCTTGCCGAGATCACGCCAATAATATTCATCAGCCCGAAAGGCGAGGATCTTTTCTCCCTGGGCAGCGAGACGCAAATAGGAGGGGATGATGGAGAAGACGCCGTCTTCACTCATCATCGCAAAAACACGAGGAGAAACAACGTGGATGCCGCAAAAAGCCAGCGCCTGCGGCCGCGGTGAAGAACGAACCAATTCAGTTTTCTGATCGCGCCGGGGTCGCCGGCCGCAGAGCTGGAGCTGCTCGTCGAAGAGCAGATATCGGGAGGTTTCCCGGTCCTGCACCGCCAGGGTGGCGAGAGCCTGCCGTTCGGTATGAAATTGCACCATGCGCCGGAGATCAACGGTGCTGATGACATCGACATTGTGCAAAATGAAGGGCTCCTCCAAAGGGTTGGAATCCTCGAGAAAGAACCAGGCGGCCTTTTTCAGGCCGCCGCCGGTGTCGAGCAAGACCTCCTCGCGAGAGACTTCAATATGCATACCGAAGTTATCGTTGGTTTTCAGATACTCGAGGATCATGCCGGCAAAGTGATGCACGTTGATGATCACCTCGCGAATTCCAAAAGCGCGCAAGCAAGAGAGGGTGATCTCCAGCAGCGTGCGGCCGGCGATTTCCACCAGCGCCTTGGGGCGATCGTCGGTGAGTGGCCGCAAGCGCGTACCCAGGCCGGCGGCCAGGATCATCGCCTTCATTTGTCCACATTCTCCAGCCCAAGATGCCGCACCACCACCTCCACGCCGTTGCTGCCGCGCAGGTGTTCCGCCAATTGCTCCGCCAGATATACCGAGCGATGCTGGCCGCCGGTGCAGCCGAACGACACCATCAAGCTCTGGAAGCCGCGACGCTGATAATCGCTCACGCTGGCCTCCACCAGCGACGTGGCGCTGGCGAGAAACTGATGCACGCTCTCGTGCTGGCTGAGATAGTCGATCACCGGCGCGTCTTTGCCGGTGAGAGTTTTGAAGCGCGCTTCGCGGCCGGGATTGGGGAGGCTGCGGGCATCGAACACGAACCCGCCGCCATGCCCGGCCTCGTCTTGCGGCAGGCCGCCCCGGTGAAAGGAAAAGCTGAAGACCCGCACGGTTACATGTCCGGCTGCGGAAGCCAGGCGCCGTAATTTCTCCGAGTCCACCATTTCCGCCCCCGACGCCAGGCTCTTCAGTTTCTCCGAGTCCGCCATGCTTTCGAACGCGTGCATCAGCGTGGGCAGCGCGATGGGCAGTTTGACGTGGCCAAGCAGCCAGCGCAAGTTGTTCAGCGCATAGGGCACGCTTTGCAGAAAATGAACTTTGCCCTCGTAAAAGCCGCGAAAACCGTACGCGCCCAGCGCCTGCATGATGCGGACGTAAACGTAGGCATAGTAGTGCTGCATGAACGCGTCGCGCCCCAGCGCGATGAACCCGGCCAGCCGCTCGAGATAATGATCGAGCAACTCCTGGCGCAGCTCGGGCGGCAGATCGGCCTTGGCATCGTACAAAAGCGAAGCGATGTCGTATTGCAGCGCGCCTCTGCGGCCGCCTTGATAATCCAGAAAAAAAGGACGGCCGTCGCGCAACATGACATTGCGGGATTGGAAATCCCGATAGAGAAAGTAATCGTGGCCGGCGCTCAACAGGAGCTTGGTCAAGCGGCCGAAATCGTCTTCCAGCGCCTGTTCGTTGAAGGAGATGCCCGCGAGCTTGAGAAAATAATACTTGAAGTAATTCAAATCCCAGGCGATGGACTGGCGATCGAAGCTGGCGCGCGGATAGCAGACCTTGTAATTCAAATCACGGCCGGCTTCGATCTGAAAGCGCGGCAACACAGCCACAACTTCGCGATAGGCCTCCACCGCCTGGGGAACAATGTTCTCGCCGTCACGGTTGTTTGAGAGAAACTCAAACAGCGTTGTGTCCCCCAGGTCTTCTTCGAGATAAGCGCCGTGGCTCAAATCTTCCGCATAAATTTCCGGCACCGGCAGACCGTGGCGGCGAAAATGCCGGGAGAATTCCAGGAAAGCGACGTTCTCTTCGCGTACCTCATGCAGAACGCCAATGGCGCTGAGCCTTTCGCCGGCCAGCCGGATGATCTTACGCCCCGAACCGCCGAGCTGGCCCTGCAGCGGCTCCACTCGCCCGACTGGCGAATGAAAATGTCGCTCAAAAAGCTTTTTGAGAACGTCCATGGGAGGCGATCAGCGATGTCGTGCCGCCGTCTCGCCGGCGCTACGTGTTGGGTCCATGATGAAGGTGGAACTTTAGCATGTTTGCTGGCGGAAGCGGGGGCGGGACGCCGGCGCTACCTCTTGCGTCCGTTTGCTTGCAGTTCCGCCGCCGGGGTGCCCTGGATGGCGGCGTCCATCAGCTCGATCATGTGCAGCACCGGCACCCGCTTGTCTGCGCGCTTCAGGCCGGAGGAGATCTGCACCAGGCAGCCGGGATTGGCTGAGACCACCAGGTCGGGGCTGGTCGAGAGGCAGTTCTTCGCTTTCATGTCGCCGAGCTGGGCCGCGGTGTCGGGCTGAACCAAGTTGTAGATCCCGGCAGAGCCGCAGCAGATGGCGGCGTCGGGGATCTCCAGAAGCTCCAATTGGGGAATGGTCTTGAGAACCTGCCGCGGCTGGGTGCGGATGCCCTGCGCGTGCTGCAGATGGCAGGAATCGTGGTAGGCGATGCGCAACGGCAGCGGATGCCGGACGGCGCGCGGCTCCAGCTCGGCCAACACTTCGGAGATGTCCTTGCACTTGGCGGCGAAGGCCTTGGCGCGTTCGGCGTACTGCGGATCATTGCGCAGCAGGTAGCCGTACTCCTTCATGGTGGAGCCGCAACCGGCGGCGTTGATGACGATGGTATCCACGCCGGCGCGTTCAAACACGCCGATGAGGTTGCGCGCGAACCCGAGCGCCTGCTCTTCCAGGCCGGCATGGACCGTGAGCGCGCCGCAGCAACCCTGTTCGCGGGGAATGATGACCTCGCATCCTTCGGCGGCCAGCACGCGCGCGGTGGCGGCGTTCACGCCGGAGAAGAGCACGCGTTGCACACACCCGGTCAGCAGGCCCACGCGCTTGCGCACCGGGCCTTGCGCGGGAATGCGCTCCGGCATATTGGCGCGCAGCTCACGCAGCGTGATCGCCGGCAGCAAGGCTTCCATCGAGCGCAGCTTGCGGGGAAGCAGCTTGAGCACTCCGCTGCCGCGCACCAGCGCCCGCAGTCCGGAAGCTTGATACGCCCACGCCGGCCATAGCGCCGCCCGCAGACGTTCGGGATAAGGGAACAGATTGAAGATCCACTGGCGGTGGATGAGTTCGCCGGGCGAGCGCCGGTACTGGCGCTGGAGTTGGGCCCGCGTGGCTTCGATCAGCCGGTCGTACCTCACGCCGGAGGGACAGGCGGTCATGCAGGCCATGCAGCCCAGGCACTGGTCGAAATGCTGCACGTAGGTGTCGGTGAGCCTGGCCTTGCCTTCGGCGCCCAGCTTCATCAGGTAGATGCGGCCGCGGGGAGAGTCCATCTCTTCGCCCCACAGCGCGTAGGTCGGACAGGTGGGCAGGCAGAAGCCGCAGTGGACGCACTTGTTGTACAGCTCTGCCGCCGGCGGATTGTGGTCGTCGAAAATGGCGGCGGCGCGGTTGGCGGTATCGGCGTGGGCCATCAGATCCCCCCTATAAAGCGTCCCGGGTTCAAGTTCCCGTCGGGATCGAAGCGCTGCTTGACGCGCACCATCAGCGGCTGCGCGTCTGACGGCGGTCCCCAGACATCAAGTCCGCGCTTGACGGCCAGCGGACAGCCGAGCGCAACCACGGTGCCGCCCATTCTCGCCAATTCATCATGCAGGGTCACAAGAACGGTGTGCAATGCCGGTTCGGCGCCTTCCAGGCGCACATAACCAGCACCCACACTCTGTACGACGATCTTCCACGCCAGCGACTGCGCCGCGGCTGCGCGCTCCACCAGCGCACACACCGCCGCGAACTGCGCCGGCAGGACGCTGAATTTCGCCACCAGCGCCGGGGCGGCGCCCTCCCAGATAGCCTGATGCGCTGTCCAAGCATTCGCGGGCGCGTCCGACGGGACGCTGGACCCGGCGATCTGAAGGATCTGGTTGACCTGGGCCTCGATGCCGGCGGCAGTGCCGTCGAAGCGGACGTCCAAACGCCCGCTTCCCGGCTCCGCCCGCAGTTGCAGGCCGGTGAAGGTCAGCTTGGAAGACTGGATGGCGAGCAGCAGTTGGTTCAGCGCTTCCGGCGCGCCGCTGAAGCTCAGGCTGCGCGATTCCCGCGGCAAGGGATGCAGGCGAAAGATCGCCTGCACGATCACGCCCAGCGTCCCCAGGGCGCCGGTGAAGAGTTTTGCCAGATCGTAGCCGGCAACGTTCTTAACTACTTTGCCGCCGCTCTTGGCGAGCGTGCCGTCGGGGAGCGCCACGGTGATGCCGATGATGAGGTCGCGGAGCGAGCCGTAGCGCACGCGCAGCGTGCCGCTGTCGTTGGTCGAAAGGATGCCGCCGATGGTGGCCCGCTCCGGCCACAGCGGATCGAGGGCCAGCCGCTGGCCGTGCTCGGCGAGCGTCTTCTGCAGGTCGGCGACGCGGCATCCTGCTTCGACGATGACCGTCATGTCAGCCCAGGCATGTTCGAGGACGCGGTTCAAGAGCGCGGTCGAGAGCACCAGATCGCAAGCGGCCGGGGGATTGCCCCAGCCCAGCTTGGTGCCTCCGCCGCGCGGCGAGACCTTCAGCCCGGCGGCGTGGGCCCAGCGCAGAGCGCGCGCCAGATCTTCGGCGGTGCCCGGTTCGGCGACCATCTGCGCCTCGACGCCGTCGATGGCGTCCGCGGCGGTGGCCGCGCCCAGATGTTCCTTGCCAACGATTTCGGCCAGTTCCGGCCACGAGACTTGCGTCATAACACCGGGTGCGCCTGGCATGGAGGTTTCTCCTGCTCTTAGAAGCGTTGCGCCACGCCCGCGACTTCCAACGGGTGCGGTTCATAGACCCCAGGCTTTTCTCCGCACAACCGGGGCCGGGGAAAGACCTTGTCGGGATTGGAGAGGTTCTCGGGATCGAAGGCGCAGCGTACCAGCTGCATGGTCTCGAGATCGGGCTCTGCGTACATTTCGGCCATGAACATCTTCTTTTCTTCGCCGACGCCGTGCTCGCCGGTGATGGAGCCGCCGGCCTTGATGCACAGGCGCAGGATGTCGCCCGCCAGCTTTTCTGCCAGCTTGTCTTGCCCGGGAACGGCGCTGTCATAGAGCACCAGCGGATGCAGGTTGCCGTCGCCGGCATGGAAGACGTTGGCCACGCGCAGGCCAACCTCGGAGCTGAGCCGTTCGATCTCGCTCATGACGTGCGGCAGAGCGGTGCGCGGGATCACGCCGTCCTGCACTATGTACGCAGGCGCGAGACGACCGACGGCAGCGAAGGCGGCCTTGCGTCCCGTCCAGATGCGGGCGCGATCGGCGTCGGACTGGGCCACGCGGATCTCCCAGGCGCCGCACTTGGTGCAGACCTCGCCCACCTCCTCCATCAGGGTCTCGACCTCGGCGGCGGGGCCGTCCAACTCCACCAGCAGCAGCCCGCCACAATTGGGATAATTGGCCTGCACCGCAGCTTCGGCAGCCTGGATGGCGAGATTGTCCATCATCTCGATGGCTGCCGGCAGCATGCCGGCAGCGATGATGCCGCTCACCGCCGCCCCCGCCTCATTGGTGGAGTTGAAGGCCGCCAGCAAGACCTGGATGACTTCCGGCTTTTTCACAATGCGCAGGATGACTTTGGTGGCGATGCCGAGCGTGCCTTCCGATCCCACGAAAACGCCGGGCAGGTCGTAGCCGGGACGATCGACTGTCCGCCCGCCAAGATGGACGAGCGCGCCATCGGGCAGCACCACCTCCAGACCGAGAACGTGTGTGGTGGTGAAGCCGTACTTCAGGCAGTGCGCGCCGCCGGAGTTCTCCGCGACGTTGCCGCCGATGGAGCAGACCAACTGCGAAGAAGGGTCGGGGGCGTAGAAATAACCGTCGGGGGCGACCCGGGCGGTGACGTTCAAGTTGATCACACCGGGTTCGACCACTACCCGCTGGTTGGGCAGGTCCACTTCCAGGATGCGATTCATGCGCGCCAGGCTGATGACGATGCCGTTGGCCACCGGCAGCGCTCCGCCGCTCAGCCCCGTGCCCGAACCCCGGGCCACGAACGGAATCTTTTCACGATGGCAGACGCGCACCACCGCCTGCACCTGCTCGGTGGAAGTGGGCAGCACCACGGCGAGCGGCAGTACCCGGAACATGGTGAGGCCATCGCACTCGTAGGTGCTGAGTTGCTCGGGCTCGGTGATCAAGCCGAACGCACCCACGATGGCGCGAAATTCATTAAGGATTCGGGCTTCCATACGCTCTCCTCTCACGGCAAGCGATCGGTGCGGCGGCCACATGCAAAGCCACGCCACAAGAGGTTTACCGGCCCAGATAGAAGAGAACAACTTACACCAAAAGCGCTCACCATGAAAGAACCAGCGCCCTTGCCGACAAGCAAGAATTCCAATTGTCATATCTCCCTGCCCTATAATCTCCAGATTTATGTAGATTTGATGTTTCGATTCTGCTCTCTACTCATTTAGATTCTTTTACTTACGTGCATTGGAGGCTGGTAAGCAGATTGCACAATGTTGTCTTCTTGCTTGCAGCATACGTGTCTAGCAAGGCAGTATAGGGCCCCAATCAACGCACGGGAGGTTGCTCCGATGACGAGACGACTATCCCTGCTGCTGGCCGTAGTACTGGCTTTCGGACTCGTGAGCCTGGCTGCCGCACAGCAACAGGACCAACCTAAGGCCGCGCCGAATCCTCTTGTCCAACTGCTCCAGAGCAAAGGCGTGCTGACGGCGCAAGAGGCGGCTGCAATCAACCAAGCAGCTACACCAGCCGAGCAACAACAACGGCTGACGCAGTTGTTGTATTCCAAAGGCATCATCACACAAGACGAGTACAAACAAACGGCTGCCGCAGAAGCAAGAACGGTCTCAGAGACGCAGGGGACCCTGCTTCCGGCCGCGGCTCACGTCTCGGCCGGTGAACCTGAAGCGGCCATGGCGGCTGCCCCCCAGAAGCCCGCTGCTCCCGCCGTGATTCCCGCTGTGGCCCCCATCCGGGTGTTGCAGTTGGAGCCCTCCAAGCAGGGGGGGCTGGCGCCCGACATCACGCTGGGCTCCAAGGCGAAGCTGAAACTCTACGGGTTCTTCAAGTCTACTGCGGTCTATGACACTTCCCTTGCGACCGGAGCGGACTTTCCCTTGCCGGGTTTCGGCAGAGGAGGCTTCGCGGACACCGGCCCCGATGGCTCGCCGGAATTTCACCTCAAGGCGCGCGCCGCCCGCTTCGGGGCTATGTACGAGTGGCCTGACCTGGCCGGTTCGAACAATACCCTTACCGGCAGGCTCGAATTCGACTGGGAGGGCAACTTCTCGCGTGCCCTTAACCGCAACATTTCCTCCATCCGATCCAACATGCCATCCTTGCGTCTGGCCTATATGAGGATTGACCACAAATTCTCTGACGAAACCAGCGCATTCGCACTCTTCGGTCAGGACTGGGTGCCGTTCGGGTCCTCTATCCTGCCCGCGATGTTGGAGACTACCGGCAACGGCATCTCCTTCGGCAGCATCTACACGCGTGATCCGCAGTTCCGCTTCGGGCTCTACCACAACTTTGGCGGTCCGCGGAAGTTTACCATTGGCATAGAACCGGCCATCGTCCTGCCGGCCTTCGGCAACCAGCCGTCAGACGTGGGCGTGCAGTTGGGGCAAAGCGAACGCCAGGGTGTCGATTCGCAACGGCCGCAGATCGAAGGCCGCTTGGTATTCCAGTTCCAGGCGGACACGGCCAAGGGCGTAGCCCCGGCGCAGATCATCCTCAGCGGCATGCACGCAAGCCGGCGGGCGATTGTTGTGCGCTCGGCGATCCCGGCCGCGTTCCTGGCGGCATTCCCGAGTGGTACTACGGTAGACAGCAGCCGGAATGGATGGACGGCTGGATTCCAACTGCCTACGCGGTACGCAACAATAGTCGCCAACTACTATAACGGTGAGGATCTCCGCTGGTACTTCGCAGGCGAGCTGTTCAGCATCTTCAACGATCCCCGAGTGGGCGTTTTCACCACCCCCGCAGCCACGACCCTCTGCACGGCCGGCGCGTGCGCTGCCTCTGCGGCCTCCATCGATGGCTCTTCCACGGTGCTGTTCGGTTACAATTCGAGCGGGAGTCCCGTAGTGGTGCCGCAGAGCCCGGTTCGGGCGGTGGGAGGATTTGCCCAAGTCTCGTTCCCGCTGTCCCGTATTTTCAACGCTAATCCAGCGGGAAGGAATGCGGGCTGGACCGTTTCCTTCCTCTATGGTGAAGACCAAGCCAAGGCTCGCGATATCCGCTTCTTCAACGCAAACGGCGCGGCCAACAAGTCAGACATGGGCGTTGGCAACCTGACGTACAAGATGAATCAGTACGTCACGTTTGTGTACGAGAGTTCACTCTATCGTACGCGCTCCACGTGCAACACCCCGGTTGCGGGTACCTTTAACTGCTCGGGAACCATATTCCGTGGGTTGGCAGCGCGATCGATGCACGACTGGCGTAACGAATTCGGGCCAATCTTCACCTTCTAAGCGGCCCGAACCTAACCAGCATTCAGCGGAGTCTGCCCCCTGGGGCGGCTCCGCTGAGCTTTCTTTAGGCCCAGCCGCCCTCGGCTGGGCCTACGTGATTCCCGACGGCATGTTAGACTGGCGATCAGCGTCAGGCTATCCCGGGTATGCCGCGCCGTAATTGGGTGCAAGCCTTCCGCGCCTGGCTCATTTCAGAAAACGCCGCCAGGCGGCTCGGGAATACAAGCACATCTTCGTTTCTTCGGGGGATCAATGGCCGTCGTCGAAACCAGAGCTTTAACCAAGGTCTTCAAAGAAGGAGAAGTCGGAGCCGTCAATGACGTCAACTTGCAGACTCGCGAGGGCGAGTTCCTGGTTTTTCTCGGACCTTCGGGCTCGGGCAAGACCACGCTGCTGCGGATGATCGCCGGCCTGGAACAGCCAACCCGCGGGGAGATCCTGATCGGCGGTTCGGTGGTCAACCACCTGACGCCGCGCGAGCGCCGCATCGCCATGGTCTTCCAGAGCTACGCGCTCTATCCTCACCTGAGTGTCTATAAGAACATCGCCTTCCCGCTGAAGGCGCAGGGCGTCAAGAAAGAATTGCACCGGCAAAAGGTGGAGTGGGCGGCGGAGCTGCTGGGGATCGAACGCCTGCTCGACCGCAAGCCACGCCAGCTCTCGGGCGGGGAGCGCCAGCGTGTGGCGCTGGCCCGCGCCATCGTGCGCGAACCCACGGTGTTCCTGCTGGACGAGCCGCTGTCGAACCTCGACGCCAAGCTGCGGGCTTCGGCGCGGGAAGAACTGGAGTTGTTCCACAAGCGCATCGGCACTACCACCATCTACGTGACCCACGACCAGGTAGAAGCCATGGCCATGGGCGACCGCGTCATGGTGCTGCATCAGGGATACGTGCGGCAGATCGGGACGCCGACCGAAGTCTACGACCATCCCTCCGACACCTTCGTCGCCACCTTCCTGGGCTCGCCGCCCATGAACCTGCTGGAGAACGGCGAGGCGATCGTGGGCTTCCGTCCCGAGCACTTGCAGCCGGTCGAACTGGTGCCGCAGGCGGCCACCACCTTCCGCCTGCGGGTGAAGAACAAGGAGTATCTCGGGGCCGAGTGGATCCTCTACGGCATCGTGAGCGGAGGGAAGTTTGACGGGAGAGAACTGATTTCACGCTTGGGATCGGCGGCCTCCCACCAGACCGATCAAACTTATGATTTCGGCGTGGGCGAGCAGGACTTGCACTTCTTCGACCGGCAGACCGAGAAGCGTACGGGAGCGAAGGTGCTGGCATGGCGATAGGCCAGAGCCAGGCGCCGACTGAGACCGTAGGCGTCATGGCGCCGCCGCCGCTGGCGGAAGGCCCGCGCGTGCCCTGGCGCCGCACTCCCGAAGGCCGGGCGCGGCTGCTGGGCATCAGCATGTTCGCGCCCGCGGTGCTCTATATCACCGCCCTGATCGGCTTGCCCCTCGTGCTCGCCTTCGTGTACGCCTTCACCGACGTGAAAGTGGGCAGCGCCACCTCCCACTGGGTCGGCCTGGAGAATTTCCGCAGCATCCTGCAAAGCCCCAGCTTCCGCCAGGCTCTGCTCAATTCCTTCATCTTCACCATCGTCTCGCAGGTGCTGGTGATCGTGGGCTCGACCACCCTGTCGCTGGCGCTCAAGGACAAGTTCCACGGGCGCGGGTTTGTGCGCTTCCTGATCCTGCTGCCCTGGGTGGCGCCGATTTCCCTGGGCGCCATCGGCTGGAAATGGATCCTGGATTCGCTCTATAGCGTGATCAACTGGGTGCTGGTGGCGCTGCACTTCTACAAGCCCTACAGCGCTCCCATGTGGCTGGGCGAACCCGTGCTGGCGATGGCTTCGGTCATCCTGGTCCACACCTGGCGCCTGCTGCCGTTTTCTACGGTCATCCTGCTGGCGGGTTTGACGGCCATTCCCAAGGACATTCCGGAAGCGGCGGAGGTGGATGGCGCTGGCTTCTGGCGCATCCTCTTCCAGATCAACATCCCCATGATGCTGCCCATCATCAACGTGGCGGTGCTGTTCGGGATTATCTTCACCTTCACCGATATGACGGTGGTGTACATCCTGACCGCCGGCGGGCCTTTCGACTCCACCCAGGTGCTGCCCTCGCTGGCGTTCTTCACCGGCATCCTGGCAGGCGACTTGTCGCAAGGAGCGGCGATCTCGCTCTTCCTGGTGCCTATCCTGGTGGTGGTGGCCTACCTGATGCTGCGCATGGCGCACCGAGCGGAGATCACCTGATGCAACGGGGAATGCTGCACACCATCGGCAGCCATGTCGCCCGCTGGGTGGTGGTGATCGTCTTTGCCGTGCTATTGGCATTCCCGTTCTACTGGATGCTGATCACCACCTTCAAGAAGACGGCCGACCTGTACACGCTGGAGAACAATCCCTTCATCTTCAACCTGCCGCCGACGCTGGAACACCTGCGCCTGCTGTTCGGGCAGACCGCGTACCTGCGCTGGGTCGCGAACACGGCACTGGTGGGCGTAATCGTGGTGACGATCACGTTGATTCTGGCGCTGCCGGCCGCCTATGCCTTGACCCGCCTGACCGGGCGCTGGGGCCAGCCGATCGGCATCGGCATCTTCCTCACTTACCTGGTGCCGCCTACGCTGCTGTTCATCCCGCTCTCCCGCGTCGTCGCGCTTCTCAACCTGCAGGACACCATCTGGTCGGTGGTGGTGGTGTACCCGAGCTTCACCGTGCCCTTCTCCGTCTGGCTGCTGATGGGGTTCTTCAAATCCATCCCACGGGAACTGGAAGATGCCGCCATGGTGGATGGGCTCTCGCGGCTGGGCGCGTTTATCAAGCTGGTGGTGCCCATTTCGCTTTCCGGCATCCTGACGGTGGTGATCTTCACCTTCACGCTGGTGACGCAGGAATTCGTGTACGCGCTGACCTTCATCTCTCCCGAGTCGCAGCAGATGCTGGGCGTGGGCGTGCCCACCTTCCTGGTGCGCGGCGACGTCTACTACTGGGGTTCGCTGATGGCGGCTTGCCTGATTGCCAGCGTCCCCATCGCCATCCTCTATAACCTATTCTTGGACCGCTTCATCGCAGGATTCACAGTGGGCGCCGTGAAATAGCAAGGGGTATCCCGCCACCTGTAGCGCCAGCCTCTGGCCGGTTGTCGCGAGGCGTCCCGCGCCTCGCTCGTCTCTTCCTCGCTCGTGTGGGCGAGACGCCCACACGGACAGCCGCTAGGAGGGAGGCGCTACTTTGGTTTACACGGATTAATCGTGAAGTAACACCCCGTAGAGCAAGACGGTGTTCGAGGTGTTGCTGAACTCCACGGTGCCGGAGCCGCCTTTGATGCGGCCCTGGAACCCGCCGGCGACGGTGATCTTGTCCACCTCGTAGGTGCCGCGGAAGGTCCCACCGCTTTCCGAGATACAGAACTGGCCGATGACGCTCATGCGGAAGCTGCTGCCCCCGGCATCCTTGCTGAAGGTCAGCGTGCCCGACTGGGTGCCGCAACTGCCGATCTTGCCGCCCCAGTTCTGGGCCGGCGGGCCGCAGAAAACGATCCTGCCGCGACCGATGGTCTCGCCCTGGAGCGTGCCCTCGAAGCTGGTGCCATGGCAGGGACCGGTTCCGGTGATTACGCCCACAGCTCGGAACGGCGCCAAGTCTTTGAGGGGATCGGGAGGGATCACAGGCTCGGGATCGGAAGGTTCCTTTTCATAAATTAGCACCGTTTGGTCGGAAAGCTTGGCGGTGAGAGTTTGTCGGTCTTCGGAAAGCAGCCAGCTATCGGTTTCCGAGTACGCCTGGTAGCCGGCAGCATCCAGGACGTGTTTGGTGACGATAATGAGGTTGTCCTTCTGCCAGTGGACTTTGGAATACGCGCGCTCGATGCGGGTACTGTAGCGGTCACGCTCGAAACCGTCGGCCAGAAAAGACTCGGACCCGGTGACGGCACCGCCGGAGTAGTACACGAATTTGACTTCGTCGCCGCGTTGCGTGATGTCCAGGCCGGTGGCGGCCCGGCGCAGAGAGGGGCCTCTGCTGCGGTCGTGGTCGAGCTTCCATTTGCCGGAGAGGTCCGGGAGGTTCTTCACCACGGCGAAACTGGCACAGGCCGCCAACAACGCAAGCGTAAGGACACCTCGCGTTCCTCGGCCTCGGCTAACCGGCTCCGCTCCCGCCCACAAAGCGCCTCAACCTCCAGAGGCCCCTCATTGTAGACGTTCAGCTAGCGCTTGTCCGCACCGGCCCCTTCCAATTGCGGTTTCATGACGGACTGGTAGCAGTTGGGGCAGATGCCGTGGCTGAAGCTGGCCTCACTGTGCTCGCTGAGGTAGGTTTCCAGTTGCTCCCAGTAGTTCTGATCGTTGCGGATGCGCTTGCAGTAGGAGCAGATGGGCAGCAATCCCTGCAATTGCCGCACGCTGGTCAGCGCCTGTTGCAACTGGGCAACATGGCCCGCCAGGGCGCTCTGCAGCTCGACCACCCGCCGCCCCACGCGCACGCGGGCGCGCAACTCCTCCGGATCGCAGGGCTTGATGACATAATCGTCGGCGCCGGCTTCGAAACCGGTGAGGATGTCTTTGATGTGGTCCCGGGAGGTGAGCAGAATCATGTACATCGACGCCATCTCGGGCTGGTGCCGCACCCGGCGGCACACCTCGATGCCGTCCATCCGCGGCATGAGCCAGTCCAGCACCACGAGTTGCGGTGCCTCCTCGGCCAGCAGGGCTTCCCAGGCCTCCACCCCGTCGCGCGCCAGCAAGATCTCGTATTCGCCTTCCAGCAACCGCTGCAACAGCAATGTAAACATGGGATCATCTTCGGCAAGCAGGATCTTCACTCGGCACCTCGCAGAATTTCCGCAGCTGGGGATCCAGGCGGGCCATGGCGCCATCCAGTTCCGTCAGGGCTTCGGCCACCCCCGGGAAGTCGCGCTGCCGCGCCTTCTCCTCCACCTTCTCGGCCGCGCTGAGCGCTAACGGCGCGGCCAGGCAACGAATCTGTCCCTTCAAGCTGTGGGCGGCGCGCTCCAGTCCATTTCCGTCGCGCTCCGCCAAGGCCTGCTCCACCCTTTCCAGCAGCCTGGGCGACTCCTCCAGAAAGATTCTTACGATCTCCCGCAGCAGGACCTCGTCCTCAGCCGTATGCGCTCTAGCTTGCCCGTAATCCCAAGCAGGAGGGTGGGGCGCAGGGCTGCCAAGCTGCGCCGCCAGCTTCTGGAATTCTGCCTGGAGGGCGGCAATGCTGACCGGCTTGGGGATGTAGCCGTCCATGCCGGCCGCCAGGCAGCGCTCACGGTCGCCTTTCAGGGCGTGAGCGGTCATGGCGACGATGTGCAGATGCCCGCCGGTCGTCTGTTCCCGCTGGCGGATGGCGGCGGTGGCCGCAAAGCCATCCATTTCCGGCATCTGCACGTCCATGAACACCAGATCGAAACGGGCGGTTGCGGCCAGAGCCACGGCTTCCGCTCCGTTGCGCGCCAGCGTTGCATAGTGGCCTTCCTTCTCCAGCAACCGCAGGATGAGCGCCTGGTTGACGGGATTGTCTTCCGCCACCAGGATGCGCAGGCCGGCGTGCGCTTCGCGCAAGGAGTGGCGGGTGACGAGCGGCGGCGCTGGGCCCGCAGTGTGGCCCAGCACCGTCAGCAGGGCCTGCATCAGTTCGCTGCTGCGGATAGGTTTGACCAGATAGGCGGCGATGCCCAGTTGGCGGCAACGCGCCGCGTCCCCCCGCCGCCCGGACGAAGTCAGCATCATGATGACCGCTCCTGCCAGGCGGGGATCGTGCTGTACCCGTTCCGCCAGTTGGAACCCGTTCATCTCCGGCATGCAGGCATCGATGAGAGCCACGCGATAGGCTTTCCCGGTTTGCCGGGCGGACTCCATCTCGCGGATCGCGGCCGGCCCGTCCGCCACCGCCTGCGCCAGCATTCCCCAGCCGCGCGTGACCTCGCAGAGGATATTGCGGTTGGCGGCATTGTCGTCCACCACCAACACCGGCACTCCCGTCAGGACTTCCGGCCGAACGGGCAGCGCCGGCGGTTGTTCGGCGCCGGCCTCGCGCAGGGGAATGGTGAAATGGAAGCGGCTCCCCTGACCGACCTCGATCTCCACCCATATCCGTCCGCCCATCAGCCACACCAGGCGCAGGCAGATGGCCAGACCCAGGCCAGTGCCGCCGAACCGGCGCGTGTTGCTGCTGTCCACCTGGGAGAATGCTCTGAACAGCAGGTGCTGTTTTTGGGGCGGGATCCCGATACCGCTATCGCTGACCGTGAAGCGCAGCATCGGTTGGTCCTCGGGCCGGATCGCCGCTTCCACCGCCACCAGCACCTCGCCTTGCTCGGTGAACTTGATGGCGTTGCCCAGCAGGTTGAGCAGGATCTGGCGCAGCCGCCCCGGGTCCCCCACAATATGCTGCGGGACACCCTCGCCGATGCGGCAGGCCAGCTCCAGACGTTTCTCGTGTGCTTTCAAGGCCAGGCTTTTCAGAGTCTCGGCAATGCAGTCCGGCAGGTCGAAAGCGATCTCCTCCACCTCCAGCTTGCCCGACTCGACCTTCGAAAAATCCAGGATGTCGTTGATGATTTCCAGCAACCCTTGCCCGGAAGACTTGGCCATCAGCAGGTACTCACGTTGCTCGGAGGTAAGCTCGGTGTCCAGCGTCAGTTCCGTCATGCCCAGGATGCCATTGAGCGTGGTGCGAATCTCGTGGCTCATGTTGGCGAGGAATTGAGTCTTGGCGCGGTTGGCGGCTTCCGCATTCTCCTTGGCCTCCGCCAGTTGCAGGTTGGCCGCGCGCAGCTCCGCGGTGCGCCGGGCAACCTCCTCTTCCAGGTGCTCGCGGTAGCGTTTGAGATCGAGATCGCGCACCTGGATCTGCTCCAGCATGTCGTTGAAGCTGGCGATGAGCAGGCCGAACTCGTCCTGCCTGCGGCCGGCGGCGCGGATGGCATAGTTCTTCTCGAAGGTGACCTGCCGGGCCGTGCCTACCAGTTCCTGCAGCGGTTCGGAGATGAGTTTCTGCAGATTGGAAGCGAGCGCAAACGCCAGCGTGAGGCATCCGAACAGGGCCAGCAGGGTGGAGACCAGGGTGCGGTGCACACGGGCCCGCACCTTGCCCAAGTCGGAGGCAACGTACACTGTCCCGATGGTCTCGCCGTTGAGCACGATGTGCCCGAAGTACGCCAGCGAGAACTTCCCATGGTAGCTCCCCTCGGGCCGGATGGGCGGACAAGCCTCGCCCGCGGCGGCATCGCGCAGGTAGCGCGCGAACGGCTGTCCGCCCTTGCCATAAATGCAGGCGGCGGTCACGTGGGAATCGCTGCGCAGCGCCCCCAGGATCTCGGTGGCGGCGTGCGCGTCCCCGAAGGTGAGCGCGGCGGTGCTGTTCGCACCTGTGGTACCGGCCAGCACTGCCAGTTGCTCGCCCATCACCAGCGGAGCGTCCACCAGGTCGTGCCCGATCACCACGATCAACCCGGTGAGCAAAGCCACGGCGCTGGTCGCAAGAATGATCCATGTCAGCTTGTGCCGGACCGCCATATTGCGGAAGCGACGCATGCTTTACACCTCGACGTTCATGAGTTCTTCCAGGCTGGCGTCGGCGAAATCACGGGGACGCTGGGCGGGGTCCTGGCCCAGCACCATGCAGCCTCAGCACTTGCGCACACAGCCACAACATGATCCGATATCGCGGACAACAAAAGCACCCGCTACGCATAATTACCTCAGTAATATGAAGAACTTTGGTGCCTCAAAACCCGTTAGTGAGAGCAGGCGGGCGGCCAAAACTGCGCGCGGCAAGCCGCAGCTCAAATGGCTGGGGGGGTGGCGGATAGCTGCCGGCGAGCACCCCCGCCTTCGAGGGTTGGATCGGGCTTTCAGTCTTATTTGGAACAGAGTTCCCGCGTCGGGAATCGTCCGATCATGGAAGGGTTCGGCGCGCTCTGCATCAAGGGCTGTGTGCCAGTCTGCTCGCTGCTTCCCGCCCTATCTTGATGCCGGCGCGCGGCCCCCGGCGGCGACACGGCATTTCAGGAATTCCCGAACGAACTGCCGTCCTTCGGCGGTGATGTAGCCGCGATCAGTCTGCAGTCGCACCAGTTCTGACGCTGCCAGAAAGCCCAGCCAGTGCTCGAAGCCGGAGCCCTCGTGCAGTTCCGGATAACGCCTGGCCAACTGCAGATAGAAGGAATGGAGCTGCGCCAGCGAACATCCCTTGGATCCGGCGGAATTGAGCTGCTCCAGCAGCGGCAGTTGCGTGTCCCAAAGCATGAAGCGTTCGGGGTCGAAGGCATGGACGATGGAGAGCGCCGAGAAGGGCTGGCTGAGCGGGCCCAGGCGGAGCTGCTGCACGTGCTTGCGTTCCGCCAGGTCAGCCAGAAGCAGCAGGCTGACGATCAGGACGAAGGCAACCACCGCGGCAACCACCACCAAGAAGGGCACACCCCACCTCCCAGAATCCCCGTATCTTACTAGGAATCGGGGGCGCCGGCGTACTGGGATTTGCACAGTTTTTCATGTGCTGCCGGCCACCACCTCCGCCGGCGGGAGAAGGGGTGGTCGGCGGTTGTCTTGCCGCGCTCCGCCGGCGAAGCTCAGCCGCGCACCGTCAATACCGGGCATTGGGCGCGGGCAAGCACGCGGTGCGTCATCGCCCAGGCCAGGTGGCCAAGGGCGTAGGGATGCCGGCTCCGGCGCGCACCCATCACGATCAAGTCCGCTTTTTTCTCCGCCGCCGTCAGCAGGATCACATCGGCTGGCGCGCCCAATTCCACCAGGAATTCCGGGATGCGGTCCAACCGCGCATC
>JAHFUA010000163.1 GCA_023265315.1 Acidobacteriota bacterium
GCATTAATCGAATCAGCGGGGGGCAGGCGCTGTACACCGTGGTCGATCCCACCCGGTCCGACCCCCGTCATGTGACCACACAGGTTAACGCCGAGGGCAAGATCGTTCCCAAGTACCTGAATCAAAGCGGCGCCATCAGGATGCTGCCTTCGTTCATCTTCTGGTGCGTGTTCGTGTTCGCGTTCTCCTATTTGGGCACGGTGCTGCCGATCTGGCGCTTTGCTCAGCCGGTGAACTATCTCGGTTTTTGGATAACGTTCCTGACCATCGGGTTGTCGGCGCTGGGAGCCGTGGTCGCTGGTGTCCGGGCCCTGTTCGGAAATGCGGCAATGGCGCAGGCGATCACCTTCCAGAGCAAGGTGTTCGGCACTTGGATGCCGATGAGTCAAGCCAAGGACGCCGCTGGCAACATCCTGCAGGCGCTGCCGGCCATCCAGCCGCTGTGGCCCATGCTGTTCGTGACCATCGCCTGCGGCGCCATCTCCGGGTGGCATGCACTGGTGGGCTCGATCGGCACCGCGCGGCAACTGGAGTATGAGACCGACGGCCTGCCGGTGGGCGGCGGCGGCATGTTCAGCGAGAACGCGCTGGCGCTGCTGTCGCTGGTGGCCATCTCCATCGCCGGCGGAGCTGGCGCGGGGGCCTTTGCCGGTGGCGTGGGCAAGCTGCTGGGCATGGTGACCTTCGGCGGCATCCCGCAGGCCTACGGCACGGCGCTCGGCTTCGGCGTGTTCGTGGTCATCGTGCTGACGGTGGTGCAGCTCGTCTTCCGCGTCATGCGTGTCACTTTGGGTGAGTGGCTGGGGGAGGCGTGGGTGGGCTTTAAGAATGCCCACATTGCGGCTATCGCCTCCATGGGACTCACGCTGCTGCTGGTTCTGAGCGGCACCTGGGTCTACCTCTGGCAACTGTTTGGCGCCTCCAACCAGTTGATGGCGGCGCTGAGCCTGCTGATCGTCAGCTTGTGGCTGAAGTCGATAGGCCGCAGCCCGCGCTATGCCCTCTGGCCCATGCTGTTCATGTACGTGACCACCATGGCAGCCATCGTGGTGACCGGCTACAACCTGTACGCCAGCATCCTTTCCAACCCGCAGATCGCGGCCCAGCCCATCAACTTTGTCGGCGCGGTGGCCATGATCATCGTGGCGGCGCTGCTGTTCGTGGCGTCGGTGCTGATCGCTTACGATGCGTGGCGTGCCTGGACGCGGATGAAGCCGGCTGCGCCCGAGACGGCAAAGGAGCCGCGGTTGGCGCCGGTTCGTTAGGAGAAGTGCACTCTGTCCGGGGTCGCGCGCGTGATGGTGCTCGCGCGACCGCGGCGGAGGCTGAATATGGAGACGTAGCTTGCTACGTCTCCAGCATCCGCTGACTGGAAGAATTAGTTCAGGTTTGCTGGCCGAGCTTGCGGAGAGTCTCGAAGACGGCGCTGGCGGGTAGCTTCTGCAGTTCGGCCAAGGGCCAGTGCACCTCGAAGTTGGGATCGTGCCGCTGGATGGACAGCCGTACCAGCGGACAGCCGGAGAGCGCGGCGAGATCCAGCAGTCGGCTGGCGGCCGACGGCGGCTCGGGCGCGTAGGCGACCAGCGGGTCGTGCACTGTAACCGGCTGCCATTTCTGGCTGCGGAGTTGGGCCTCGCGACCGCGCGCCGACCAGGCCGTGGGTGCGAAGGCTTCGAACTCGAAGTCGGGCAGTGTGTGTAGGCGGCTGCGGAAAATGAACAGGTCGCGGCGTCCTCGGGCCCGGGCCAGAAACCACAGCGGAGCGATGTCGCGCGGTTCGAGCACGAACAGGACCTCAACTTCGCGGAAGGGTCGCCTGGCGTTCTGGATCTTCAGTTGCAAGACAGAAGAGCCCAGCCAGCGCACCGTGGTTTTCTCGCCCACCAGCGGCAGGCCGCCCTGGGCCCAGGCCATGGCGTTATTGCCCCGGTGGATGTTGCGTTGGGTACCGAGGGCGAAGCCGCCGACGACGATAATGACTACGATAATGAAGATGGCAAGACTAAGTGACATGATGGCCCGTCAGGTCGATTGACGGCGCGCTGATTATGGCACAGCAGAAAGCGGGCGGCGAATGAGCGCGCAGACAAGCGGAGGGGAGCGGGGTGGGATGCTGAAGGCGATCCGCGAATTCATCTACGGCATGTACGCCTTCGAGTTCGAGAAGCAGGCCGTGGAAATGCGCGCCGAGCTGGAATCGGTATTCATGCTGATCACCATGGGCGACATGCTGGGCGTGCCCGTCATCCCGCCCATCTACTCGCTGCGCGTGCTGCCCTATGTGGTGCCGCACATCGCCACCTGGAAGCGCCGGGTGATGCGCGAGCGCGAGCTGTCGGACCGGGAAGAGTTCCATTTGCACGGAGTGTGAAGGACGGCCTTCGGTCGTCGGCTAAAAGCCAGAAGCTAGGAGCTAGAAGCTAGGAGCAAAAACCATGGCAGACAAACCGGAAAAGCCGGAAAAGAAGGAAGAAAAGGAAGAAAAGGACGAGAAGCAGGGGTTTTTCGGCAAGGTCAAAGAGATCGCCTACGGGATGAGCGCGCACGACATGTCGCGCTACGCCATGCGCACGCGCGCCAGCATGGAGCACCTGTTCATCCTGATCACCATGGGCGACCTCATTGGCGTCCCCATTCTTCCGCCGTACTACTCGCTGCGGCTGCTGCCCTACGTGGTGCCCAACATCTCCACGTGGAAGCGGCGCATGCTGCGGGAGAAGGACGTGTCGGACGCGATGTTCTAACCGCCGGCGGCAGGCGGCGTGCAGTTTCATCACAACCAGCAATCATACGAGGACCTCATGGCACTAAAAGAAGCTTTTGAACAGAACAAGGACCGCCGCTACATCATGTTTGGCGGCAAGGGCGGGCTAGGGAAGACCACCTTCTCGGCGGCGACAGCCTTCTGGCTGGCGCAGCACGGGAACAAGGTGCTGGTCTTCTCCGTGGACCCGCAAGCCTCGCTGAGCGACATTTTCCAGAAGGACATCTTCGGCAAGGGGCCGGTTAAGATCATCGACAACCTCTACGCCCAGGAGATCGACGCCGACTCGCACATCCGCCAGTACCAGGACCAGATCCGCAAGAAGATCCTCGACATGTACGGGATGGAGCAGGTGCCGGACGAGATCGAGCAGTACATCCAGGCCGCCTCGGCCGAGCCCGCCATGGAAGAGTCGGCAATCTTCGACGCTGTCGTGGACATCGTGGTGGGCGGTGAATACGACTATTACATCTACGACCTGGTGCCGCTCGGCCACGCGCTCTATTACCTCTCCATGGCCAAGGTGTATGACGAGTGGATCAACCGCATCACCAAGCTCCGCGAAGAAATGAAGGAGCACGAGGAGATGGTGGCCCGCATCAAGCGGCAGAAGACCACGGAGGAGGACCACATCCTGACCGAGCTGCAGTACATCAAGAACCGCATCAACCAGTCCTCGGGCATCCTCACCGACAAGAAGAAGACGGCGTTCTTCTTCGTGGTGGTGCCGGAAGAGATGATCATCCTGGACACGGAGAAGGCGGCGCAACTATTCGCCAAGTTTGACGTACCCATCGTCGGGTACGTGGTGAACCGGGTGCTTCCGTCGGATCTGGTGGGTAAGGACATTCCGCCCTATCTGCAGAACCGGCTGAAGATGCAGGACCACTACCTGGAAGAGATCGACCAGACCTTCGGCAAGCAGGTGATCGCGCGGGTTCCGGAACTGGAGCGCGACGTGACCGGGCTGGGGATGATCGAGAAGCTGGCCGGGCTGATGTACGGCAACGGCAACGGGAGGCGGTGACATGTCAGAGATCAAACAGTCCATGACCGAATACGCGGCGGCGCATCCCAAGTTGAAGTACAGCTTCTTCGGCGGCAAGGGCGGCGTGGGCAAGACGGTGATGGCGGGCGTGACCGCCCTGCACTTGGCGCAGCAGGGCAAGCGCACGATGCTGGCCTCCACCAATCCGGTGCACTCGCTCAGCGGCCTGCTCGATCAGAACGTCTACGGGAAGCCCACGGCGGTGAACGGTGTCCCCAACCTGTGGGCCTACGAGATCGACACCAAGGAGACCATCGAGCGCTCCAAGCAGGACATCAAGCAGAAGATCCGCTGGTTCCTGAAGTTCGCCGAGATCTCCACCCAGGCGGACAGCTTCGTGGAGAGCGCCACCATGAACCCGGCCTTCGAAGAGTCGGCCATGTTCGAGAACATGGTGGACCTGATGTTCAAGAACGAGTATGACGCCTACGTCTTCGACACCGCGCCCACCGCCAACGCCCGCCGCCTGCTGGGCATGAGCAAGGTATACTCGCTGTGGGTGAACAAGATGGTGAAGTCGCGCCAGGAAGCGCAGTCGCTGCGCGAGCTGTTCTCCTTCACCAAGAAGAAGGAAGCCGACCCACTGATGGATTACCTGCTATCCTTCCGCGAGCGCATCAGCCACGCCCGCGAGCTGCTCACCGACCCGGCGCAGACGGCGTTCTTCTTCGTCACCCTGCCGGAGGCGCTGCCTATCGCGGTGATCAAGCGCTTCATCAACTGGTTCCGCGATTTCGGCATTCCGGTGGGCGGCGTGGTGGTCAACATGGTCATCCAGAAGGACCAGGTGCGGCCGGATTCGCCCGAGTTCGTGCGCAACCGGGTGGCCATGCAGGACTCGTACATGCAGGAGATCTGGCGCGACTTCGACAACGTGCGCGCCATCATCCCGCTGTTCGACAATGAAGTGCGGGGCACGGCGGCCCTGAAGATGGTGGCCGACCACGCTTTCCCCCAAACCGTCGGGGCGCGCTAGCACAATCGGGGCGCGGCTCTCCTCCCGCTCACAGCTTGCGGTGACTACAGTCACTGCGCAGGCTGTGAGCGGGACTTATTCTTCAGTTAGAGACAGCGCGCGTTTCGCCAAGCAGGCAGGAGGTGTCCCATGGTCTTGGTGGAAACTCGACCTCTCATTGCGCTCATGATGCGCGGTTGGACCGCATCCCGGAATTCCTGGTGGAATTGGGCGCGCCAGCCGATGTGATCCTGCTGACGGCGGCGGAGAAAAAAGCGGACTTGATCGTGATGGGTGCGCGCCGGAGCC
>JAHFUA010000072.1 GCA_023265315.1 Acidobacteriota bacterium
TACCGGCTACATGTACTGGAACAACGTGGAAACCCGGCCGGGCATGGGCTATCCGCGGCAGTGGGACCGCATCGGCGGCGGGTGGAAAGACGGTCAGCTCCAACCCAGCCCGCTTCCCAGCATGGACGATTACGGTTACGCGTGGGAGTTCGACTACGAACAGCGGCTCTACGAGGGCAAGAAGAAGCCGGTCATGCCGTCGCCCACTCCGCAGTCCGGAGTGAACTGGGACGAAGATGTGGGCGGCATGAATGGCGAGGAGAATTACTTCTTCTATCTGCCGCGCATCTGCAATCACTGCACCTATCCGGCGTGCTTGGAGGCGTGTCCGCGCAAAGCCATCTACAAGCGTGAAGAAGACGGCATCGTCGTCATCGACCAGGACCGCTGCCAGGGCTACCGTTACTGCATCCAGGCTTGCCCCTACAAGAAGATTTATTTCAACGAAGTGACCGGCAAGTCGGAGAAGTGCATTTTCTGTTATCCGCGCCTGGAAAAGGGCGAGGTGAATGCCTGCGCCGCCCAATGTCCCGGACGATTGCGCTTCGTGGGCTTGCTCGACGATCCCGAGTCTCCGGTGCACAAACTTGTGCTCCTGCACCGCGTGGCCCTGCCGCTGTTTCCGGAGAAAGGCACGCAGCCGAACGTCTTCTACGTGCCGCCGTTCAACCCGCCGAAGCGCGGGAACTACGACAAGAGCATCCTCGAAGACCCGCGCCTGCCGCTCGATTACCTGATTTACCTCTTTGGTCCCGAGGTGCGAGAGGTGATTACGCGGCTGGAGGCCGAACTGAAGACGGCCCAGGCGGGCGGGCGCAGTGCAATCCTGCAACTGCTGATCGGCCGCGATGACCAGACCCGCTATCGCATCCGGCCGGAACTGGTGCAGATCAAGCTTTAGGAGACTGTGATGCGAACTAAGCGCGTGACATTCCTCTTTGCGATCCTGCTCCTGGCGACCACGATCGCCGGTGCGCAGGCCAGCGAGACCCCGGCCGGCCAGACGCTGAACGCGACATCCCTGTCGGCTACGGTCGAGGCGCTTCTCCACGGCTCGGCGGTGTGGGACCGAGTTCCCGCCCACAGGATAAGCCTCAACCGCACGCCCCCGATGTACGACACTGATGAGCCAGCATCCTTGGAGATCCCAGTGCTGGACGTGCGAGTCGCACGCGCAGGCAGCAAACTGCTGGTGCAGATGTCGTGGCTCGATCCAACCCACGACAGCGCCGCGCTTCCCGAAGCCCCGAACACTCCCCCCGAAACCCGCTTCCGCAAGGTGCCGACCGAAGTGAATGACCGATTCTTCGACGCCGCAGCCGTCATGTTCCCCGAAAAGACGGGCGCCCTCACGCCCTCGTTGCAGATGGGCGATGCCGAGGATCCGGTACAGATCTACTACTGGAACGCGGCCCGTGGTCCGATGCTGATGCAGGCCGCTGGACGCGGCACCACACGCCGGACTGGAGCTACATTTGCCGCCCACGCCGCCTACGAGAAGGATCGCTGGACTCTGGTTCTCGAGCTACCCGACCTCACTGATGGCACGCCGCTGGCGTTTGCGGTTTGGAATGGCACCCAGAAGGATCGGGATGGGAGAAAGTACTTTTCAGTATGGCAGGTGTTGAAGTAAAGCGCTTATGACAGTACCCGGCGAATCTCCGGCCTCTGCGAAGCTTGATTGGGCAGGTCTTGATCTGTACAGATTCTTCGCCTTCGTGTTCTCCTCGCCGTCACGAGAGCGCTTCGCAACGCTCGCACAGCCGGGGTTGAAGAACTCCCTTGCCGACCTGTGGCAGCAGCTACGCTGTGCAGGAGACTTCCCAGATTTCGCCTGGTTCAAGAGCTACCAGGAGTACGAAGCTACGTACATCGCGCTCTTTGACGTCGGCGTTCCTCAGCCGCCGGTGCCCCTTTTCGAGTCAGCGCATGACAAAACTAGACCCGCTCAAGAGATCGCGCTCGAGAACACCTGGTTTTACGACGCGCTCGGGCTTAAATGGGATTCCAGCTGCGCCGTACCCGACTATCTCATCACTCAATTGGAGTTCCTAGCGGCGGTGCACTACACGTTGGAGAATGCGCAAGATTCTGCCACCATGCGAAGTCTCGCGAAGCTGGAGACGGATTTCCTCACTCGCCACATGTTGAACTGGATCCCCACGGCCGATAAGAAGCTGAGTGGCGTTTCCCCTTGTGGTTTCACTCGGCTGATTAGTCTGCTTGCAGCATTTCTGCAAAACCGGCGCGACGAACTCAGCAAGGTGTGCCTGCCTGCGGTGACCGCGACGACCGAAAGCAAACGGTACCGAAATTAGTTCCTGCGAAGGACCGGCGAGATCCATGCGGCGTTGGCCCGATCAGCAGTGTATCGGCGCCAAACGGCGTAGGACTGCAACGCAAGTCAAGTGATCGAAGAACGGAGGTGCCCGGACTGGGTTTCAAGCAGGCCAGGTGAGCGACACGTAAGCCGGAGAACCGATCAGGAATGCCACCCGCTGCCGGGGCTTTTCCCGTTTGATTTCCTGCCAGAACTCGAGGGCTTCGCCGGGATTTTCCCGCGGGGCGACCAACACCAGGTGGTAAACGCTGGTCCTCCACAGCGCCAGCGCCTCGGGTATGTTGCTGGCGACGTCTACATCCACCAGGCGTGATCTCAGAAAAATGGCCCGCGCGCTTCGCGCCTTCTCGAAACTGTCGGCCAAAAGAACTTTCTTTTTGTCGAGGCTGGCAAAGGATGCTGGAGTTTTTTCCGGCACAACGCACCTCCCGATCTTCTGAGAGGCGGACGATTCAAGAAGCTGCTCAGCGAAGCGATAAGAAGCGAGCGTCTGCCAGAAGGCACAACCATCCTAGCACCATTACCCGCGCCTCGGGACCTTATTTGCTCGGGAGAGCGAGAGGGCATGCCCGAATCCGGCAGGCCCGATTTATGTGGCGCTAAAGCTCCCCAGGTGATACACTCTGCTTGCGTTAGATTTGAAATCGGTTGTGAGCAGCGCGTGCTCGCTTCACCAGCTAGTATCTGCCTGCAGTGCCCTCCGACTTCTCTCCGGCGTAAATCAAAAGAAAAGGAAAGCAACACCAACATGGAACAAGGAACAGTCAAGTGGTTCAACGACGCGAAGGGTTTCGGCTTCATCAGCCGCCAGAGCGGCGAGGATGTCTTCGTGCATTTCTCGGCCATCCAGGCTAACGGATTCCGTAGCCTGCAGGAAGGCCAAGCCGTTCAATTCAACGTCGTGAAAGGACCCAAAGGGTTGCAGGCGGAGAACGTACAGCTTCTGTAGTTCGACCGTCACAATCGAAAAGGCGCTCGCATCGCGAGCGCCTTTTTTTTGTGGGCTCGGTCTGGGTTGCTACCCTTGCTGCGGCAAGGGCAGCGGTTGCGCCAGGTGGAGTTTCGTGAGCACCTGGATCACCGGCCAGGCGGGGTCGATCTCCCACTTTCGCATGCTGAACTTGGATGAAGCCGGGTATTGGTGATGGTTGTTGTGCAGTCCCTCTCCTCCCGTCAGCCAGGCCACGCTGCGCAGGTTGGTGGCGGTGTTGTTGAAGTTCCTGTATCCCACACAATGGCAGATGCCGTTGATGACGGCGCTGCTGAAGATATAGCCCGCGCCCTGCACCACGAACGTCGCCGCGCCCAGCACCGGACCTGCCCAGCCGCCCGCCAGCAGGTGAAAGCCGTACATGAACGCGGCCAGCATGATGCCCAGCCCAATCCATCCCTGCGACAGCACGGCCTCGGTGCGGGTCCGCGGAATGTCCTGCGTGTACTTGGCGACCACCTCGGGCTTTCTGGCTTCCTGCGCATAGTACATGGCGTTCAACAGCAGGACCTTCATCAACCCCTTCAAGTAGGGGCTGTGCGGGTCGCCCTCCTCGTCGGTGAAGTGGTGGTGCTTGCGATGGACCGCCACCCACTCCCGCATGGAGATGCCAGTAAACAACCAGATCTCCACCCGCATGAGCATGGCCACGGCCGGATGCAGCTGCAGTCCCTTGTGTGCCATGGCGCGGTGCAGGTAGATGGTGGTGCACAGACTGGACAGTTGCATCGAGGCGAAGGCTACAAGAAGCGCGATAAGTATCGGAATCAGCATGCCGTGTGTTTTCCTGTGCGGGGAAACTTGTGGAGGTTTTTCCCCGGAACTAAGAGATCGCTAAAGCCGGCCAGCGAAGCGAAGGATCTTTCCCCCCCACCATTCTACCAGACGACCGCAAGGCCCTGACCAAGGCGGCGACTGCCATTTCTCTTGCGTGCCGGTCAAACTTGAGTCCGTTCAGCATGGCATCGGCGTGTCTTCTGCCATCCGGACGTAGCGCACTTCCAGGCTGCGAAAGTCCGCCGTGAAGACCAGCCCCTCGGCTGCCAGCGCCTGCCATAGAAGGAATGTGCGGACGCACAACTCCGTTCCATTTCTGGAACGAGCCACATTAGGACCTTAAGAGTCTGGCGGCATCGCAAAAACTTGGACCACATCCGCGCGCGATGAAGCATACACTTGCTTCCGATGACGCACGCAACTACATGCTCGGCTCCGCCCGTTTCACGGCTTGTCGTTTGGAGCGAGGCCAGGAAGTGAGTTGTTAGGGGCGGCAGCTCAGCAAGCCCAGCAGAGCTTAGTCAACCGTCACGTCGTGTCGTAACCTCCACAGAAATAATGGGTTAGGTCACAAGGTTCCCTGTAGTGAAGGGGCGAAGCTGTAGGTGCACAGGCATGTACTCACCGAGCCAGCCAGAACCAGAAATAAACGCTCCGCCTGATGTGGTTTCGGCGAATCCCAATTTCCGCTCGGCAGATCTGCAAACTCTGCGATGGTACGCCGTACACACGCGGTCGCGGCACGAGAAACGTGTCCGGCAGCAGTTGGAAGGGAAGTCTCTGGAAGTCTTTCTCCCAATCTACGAATCCGTCCACCGCTGGAACGATCGCAGCGCGGCGGTGAGTCTGCCGCTCTTCCCCGGCTATGTCTTCGCACGCCTTCGGCTTGCCGACCGCATGCAGGTGGTGACCGTTCCCGGGGTTGTCAGGTTAGTGGGCTTCCAGGGCCGTCCCACTCCGATTCCCGATGCCGAGCTGGCTGCGGTGCGCGATTGTTGCGCGCGCCACATCCGCATGGAGCCCCACCCCTACCTGGTGGTGGGAAAACGCGTACGGATTAAAGATGGGCCCCTAGCAGAAATGATGGGAATCGTAGTACGCCGGAAAGGCCGGTGCCGCTTGGTCCTTTCCATCAACTCGATCGAGCGATCCCTGGCGGTTGAAGTCGATGCCAACGATGTGGAGCCGGTTGGCGCGTGCGCTCCCAAGCTGGTCGCCTGAACCCGTCGCGGCCAGCAACGCAGTTCTGAGGATTGCGCGTCAACCACCAGGATGGCGATCCCCGCCAGCGATCTCAATCTCGGCCCCGCCGAGGCCGCATCCTGCACGGGGCTCAAGGCGAATCTGGTTCCCCGCAACGACCACTCCAGGAGGTCGCGATGCGAACCTCACGATCGGCCAAAGCTTTGAGTTCTCGTGAGAAGGTGATAAGAGCCGCCACAGTGCTGTTTGCCGCCAAGGGCTTCCAGGGGACCTCCACCCGTGACGTGGCCAGGAAAGCCCGCGTCAATGAAATCACCATCTTCCGACAGTTCAAGAACAAGCAGGACTTGTACCTTCAGGTGCTGGACAGCAAGATGGGGGCGAGCGTACCGGAATGGCTGGTCCCGGCCCTGCGGTCGTCCAACGATCCTGAGAAGGCGTTCCTTTCCCTGGCGGAGCGCTTGGAAGAACTCTTTGATCCCATCTTTCTGCGGCTCCTTTTCTACGCGGCTTTAGAAAAACCGGAGCTGCTGCGGAAGCGTTACCGGCCCCGTCTGCTCTACTTCTATGAAGTTTTGGGCGAACACATCCGCGAGCGAATCGACAGTAAGATTCTGCGAGACGTCGAGCCCTTGCTGATGGCGCGCGCCCTGGTGGGGATGATCGCCTACCACCGCATCGTTTGCGAGCTCTTGGGTGGCCACGACTGTCTGGGATGCAACATCGAGGGATCGGCAAAGATTTACACCGACATCTGGCTCTTTGGCGCTTCGGCATGGGGGGCGCCCGCTCGTCAACACCGGAGCCAGAGGCCGCCTGTGCCGCCTGAGGTCGCAGGAGTCACTGCTTCCTAAACGCGTTCTCAGGATGCCGCCACACGGCGCGCCAGGAAGAAGCGCCAAACCAATCTTGCAGTGTTCAGAGGCAACATGCGGAATCTCGGCACACGAAATCGCTTCCCGGTAGCGCTCTGCTTAATCGCGGTGGGCTCCGCCCTTTTCATTTTGTGCTGCCAGAGGGTGGTGTGGGCGCAGGACCGGCTGCCCAACCAGGCCGACCAGAGCAGCGATTACCAGGGAGATTTTGCGGCCGAAGCCACCGAGCCAGAGGGCGCCGAGCCGGAGGCCCTTCCCGCCGCTCGAATCATTGAACTTCTTCGCGCTCAGCCGGAGTTACTGGCCGATCTAAAGCGAAAGGTGATTGAGTATCTCCAGGAGCAAGGCCGATCGGTCTCGGAGTCCGAGTTTACCGACGACACTTTGTTCCGTCGCATCGAACAAGATCCCAAACTGCGGGTGCTGTTGACCCGCGAATTCAAGAGTCGCGGGTATCTGAGTCAGGACGATCTGGATCAGCTGGCAGAACCGGGCCTGGAGACAACCGTTCCGCCCCTTCGGCGGGGAGGGCCAAACCGGCGCCGCGAAGAAACGAAGCGCGCGATCCCTCCGCTGGCCGAAGATCAAAACCAGACGGCGACAGCCCGCCGGCCGAATCCCTATCCGAATTTGCCTTCCTTGCGCGACCTGTACCGGCAAATTCCCAGCCGAGCAGCCAGCCTCAGGCGATTCGGTGCGGACATCTTTCTAAACGGGACGGGCAATCTCGAGCATCTGCCGATGGATCTGCCGGCGGGTCCGGATTATGTTCTGGGTCCGGGCGACGGCTTGAACCTCAACATGTGGGGAAGTGTCTCCCAAAGGCTTACCCGAACCGTCGACCGCGAAGGCCGGATTTTGTTGCCCCAAGCCGGAGCCGTGGTGGTGGCAGGCCAGACGATCTTGGAAGCGCAAGCCCTGATCCGCGAAGCCTTGAGCGCGCAGTTTCGCGAGGTCCGCGTCGACATTTCCTTGACGCGACTCAGAACCGTTCGCGTCTACGTGGTGGGCGACGTGGAACGGCCCGGCGCCTACGACATCAGCTCCCTTTCCACGCCCTTGAACGCTCTCTATGCGGCGGGCGGTCCCACCGCCCAGGGCTCGCTGCGCACGGTTCGTCATTACCGCGGCAAGCAACTCATCCGCGAAGTGGACCTCTATGAGCTCATGTTGCAGGGCGTCCACTCGGATGTGGAACGTCTGGAACCGGGAGACACCATTCTGGTCCCGCCGCTCGGGCCCCAGGTCACCGTGGCCGGCATGGTGCGCCGGCCAGCCATCTATGAGCTGAAAGGCGAGAAGGAATTGGCGGATGTGCTCAAGCTTGCCGGAGGGGTGCTGATATCCGCCTCCCTGCGCCAGATCAACGTCGAGCGCATCGAGGCGCACCAGCGGCGGGTGCTGCTGAGCGTTAACCTGCCCAATCACGATGATAAGCATGCCCTGGACCAGGCGCTAGGTGATTTCCACGTCCAGGATGGCGACCGGATCACGATTTCGCCGATCCTCCCTTACAGCGATCAGACCGTCTATTTTCAGGGCCACGTGTTTCGGCCCGGGAAGTATCCCTACCACCCGGGCATACAGATTTCCGACCTCGTTCGCTCGTACCAGGATCTGCTTCCCGAACCGGCGGACCACGCGGAAATCGTTCGCCTGATACCGCCCGACTATCACCCGGTCGTCATCGAGTTCAAGTTGTCGGAGGTTTTGACCGGGGATGATCCCATCGACTTGCAGCCCTTCGACACCATCCGCATCTTTGGACGCTACGAAATCGATCCGCCCCGGGTCTCCATTTATGGCGAGGTATTGCGGCCGGGAACATACCCCCTGGCCAACGGCATGACGGCGGCGGACCTGGTGCGCCTGGCTGGCGGTTTTAAACGCAGCGCTTTTACCGAAACTGCCGACATTGCCAGCTACGTGATGCAGCACGGCGACCGGGTCCTGACCCAACACAAGACGGTGGAGATCGGTAAAGCGCTTTCCGGCGATCGTGACGCCGATGCGGTCCTGAAGCCGAGCGACGTTCTGACCGTTCGCCAACTGTCGGGGTGGAAGGACATCGGAGCGTCGGTGGTGCTGAAGGGCGAGGTGTTGTTCCCAGGCACCTACGGGATCGAGGACCGGGAGAAGCTGAGCACGTTGCTGAAGCAGGCCGGCGGTTTTCGCGCCGGCGCCTATCCCGAGGGCGCCGTCCTGGAGCGCGCGCAAGTGCGCGAACTGGAGGAAAGCAGCCGTCAGGAGTTGATCCGCCGCATCGAGATGGAGGGCGGGAATGTAAAAGTGGCGGCCAACGAGACCGGGCAGGAGCGGACAGCGCTCTTGCAGACCATGACGGAGCAGAAGCAGCACGTGCTTACCGCTCTGCGGACTCAGTCGGCAGCCGGACGCCTGGTCATCAAAATCGCCGGGGACATCGAGCGCTGGCAGAACACCCCGGCCGACATCGAGCTGCGCGCGGGCGATGTCCTCATGATCCCCAAGCGCCCGAGCTTCGTGCTGATCAGCGGCCAGGTGTACAGCCCCTCGGCAGTCACCTACGCTCCCGGCAAGAATGCGGGTTGGTACTTGCAGCAAGCCGGCGGCCCGACCGACTTGGCCAACCGGAAGGATACCTACATCATTCGCGCCAATGGCGCCGTCGTCGGCCAGGGAAGCGGATCGGGGTGGTGGAAAGGCAATGTGCTGAGCACCGTCATGCGGCCCGGCGACACCCTCCTCGTTCCCGAGAAGATCATCACCGGATCCAGCGCCTGGAAAAACGCGCTCACGGCGGCGCAGTTTATGTCGTCGATGGCCATCGCCGCCGCGGCCGTACATTCCTTCTGAAGCGATTCACCATGCGTCCGTCCAGCGCCCCACAACCAACTCACCAGCGAGTGCCTGACAGCAGGTCGATGCGCCCAAAGATTAGAAACAGTATCGTGCTTGCCCTCCTAACCATGCTTCTGGTCACCCCAGGCCGGGCACAGGATTCTGCGGAGCCGCAGGAGGCGCAGCAGGACGGGGCGGCAGCGGCCCTTGACCGAGGCCGCCACTCGCGGGAACGGGACTTTGCTGTGAACGTGGTTTCGGACCAGAAGGCACTTTGGACAACTCCGTTGCAGATGCGGCTAAAGGACGCTCGCTGGCTGGTTCCCCTGGGAGCCCTCACCACAGGGCTGATCGCGAGCGACGCTTCGATCAAGAAGGCCCTGCCCACCAGTGCGACGTCGATCAAGCGCAGCCAGGATCTCTCCAAGTACGGCATGGCTTCTATGGTCGGCGCAACCGGCACCTTCTACCTATGGGGGCGCGTCACCCACAATGATCATGCGGGCGAGACCGGGCTGCTGAGCGGCGAAGCGCTCGCCAACGTCTTAATCGACACCTCGCTCTTGAAGTTCGCCACCGGCCGGCAACGGCCCCTCGAAGGCAATGGCAAGGGACAATTCTGGCAAGGCGGCCGGTCTTTCCCCTCCGAGCATGCTGCCGCAGCGTGGTCGATAGCGAGCGTTGTGGCGCATGAGTATCCCGGGTCTTTGACCAAGCTTCTGGTCTATGGGACGGCCTCGGCCATCACCGCCTCGCGCATCGTAGGGCGGGAACACTTCACCTCTGATGCGGTGGTGGGCAGCGCGCTCGGCTGGTGGATCGGGCGGCAGGTTTACCGCGCCCACCACAATCCCGAACTCGATGGGGCCGAATGGGGCACCTTTGTTCGCAGCCGCGAGGCAACGAAGCCGGAGGACATGGGCTCGCCGTATGTGCCCCTGGATAGCTGGTCTTACCGCGCCTTCGAGCGCCTGGCAGCTCTGGGTTACGTGCAAACGGGTTTCGCCGGCATGCGTCCCTGGACGCGCATGGAGTGCGCGCGCCTGGTGCAGGAAGCGGCAGGGCTCATCCAGCAGGAGGGGCTCGAAGACGGTGAAGCTGTCCGGCTTTACCGAGCCCTCGCCCAGGAATTCTCGCCGGAGGTCAGCCTGTGGGAAGGCGGCCGCAGCCTCGGCGCCGAGGTGGAGTCCATCTACACGCGGTTTACGGGAATCTCCGGCACGCCGCTGACCGATGGTTACCACTTTGGTCAAACCATCACCAACGACTACGGCCGGCCCTACGCCAAGGGACTGAATACGGTAACCGGTATCTCCGCGCGTGCCGAGGCCGGTCCGCTCGCTTTCTACTTCCGCGGGGAGTATCAGCACGCGCCTGCTTCTTCCCCGCTGCCCGACAACGTGCGCGCCGCGATCGCCGCCAACGACAACATACCCCTCCTTCCGGCGGTGGCGCTGGCCGACATCAACCGCTTGCGCTGGCTGGACAGCTATGTGAGCTTCGGGTTCAGGGGCTTCCAAATCTCAGCCGGGAAACAAAGCCTGTGGTGGGGGCCGGGACGGGGCGGCCCGCTGCTGTTGAGTGATAACGCAGATCCGGTTGAGATGGTGCGCATCAGCCGAACATTTCCCAGCAAGCTCCCTGGCATTTTTTCCTGGTTGGGTCCGATGCGCACCGAGTTCTTCTTCGGCAAGCTGGAAGGGCATCAGTTCCCCCGCAGGCCGTTCATCCACGGTCAAAAGATCAGTTTCAAACCAACGCCCAACCTGGAGCTGGGGTTCTCGCGCACCGTTATCTTCGCCGGGCTGCCCCAACCGCTCACCTGGGGGACCTTTTTTGATAGCTTTTTCTCGACTTCCAGCGGCAGTCCCGATCTGCGGACCAAACCCGGTGACCGGCGCGGCGGCTTCGACTTCAGTTACCGCATTCCCGGCTTGCGCAAGTGGCTGATCCTGTATAACGACTCCCTGGTGGATGACGACCCATCCCCCTTGGCCGCGCCACGCCGTGCCGCCATGAATCCCGGAGTTTACCTGCCGCAGATTCCCCGGCTGCCGAAGCTCGATCTTCGCGTCGAGGCCGTGTACACCGACGTCCCTTCCGGGCGCAGTGTAAATGGCCAGTTCATTTACTGGGAGTTTCTTTATCGCGACTCCCACACCAACGACGGCAACCTGCTTGGCAACTCGATCGGACGAGAAGGAAAGGGCATCCAGGTGTGGAGCACGTACTGGCTATCGCCGAAGAGCACCATTCAAGTCGCATACCGTAATGCGCATGTGGCCAAGGATTTTCTGGAAGGCGGCACTATCGAGGATTACGGCGGCCGTGCCGACTTGCTGCTGCGTCCTGACTTGAGCCTGACCAGCTCGTTGCAGTATGAGCGCTGGATTTTCCCGCTGCTTGCGGCGGGCCGAAATACCAACCTGACGGCCTCCTTCCAAGTGACGTTCTCGCCAGCCTGGAGAAAAAGATAACTGGCTCAACGGGCATGTGACACGAAGGTGTTCAAGGACCAGGGCATGCTTTCCCCGATTCCAATCCAGGACAGAGCAAGCGCGCCGCTGCTCGAGGCCAGCATCAGCAGCGGCGATGCAACCCGCATAGGCCGCTTCGAAGCCGCGGTGGTCTCATGCGAGGTGATTGCAGACTTTTTCACCGTCATCCTCGCGGCAGTTTTCTCTTATGCCGCCTATTACTCTCTGGGATTGGGCAAGCATGCCCAGTATGCCAGCCGGGAATATTTGTTTGCCGTGTTGGGCTTCGCCATCTTTTTCGTACTGATGCTGGATCGCAGCGGCGCTTATCGCCGCGGCAACAGTCTGTTGCACGTCAAGGAAACGGAGCGGGTGCTTCGCGTCTCAACCGAGAGCTTCCTGGTGGTTTTGCCCGTCACCTTTCTGACGCGGTTCTACTTTTTACGCTGGTTGTTCCTGATTGCCTTCCTCTCCACGCCACTGATCGTCGCCCTGCAGAAACATGCCATTTACATAGTCATCCGGTTTTTGCATTCCAAGGGATACGGGGTCAGAAAGGTAATGATTTATGGCGCCGGCTACACCGGGCGGCGAGTCTTCTCCGCGCTGGTGCGTTCCCCCAAGCTGGGGCTCAGTCCGGTTGCATTTTTCGACGACGACTCAGCCCGGCGGGGAACGACTGTGTTCGAGCTGGGATACCAGCACCGCCGCTCCGCTCCCGTGCTGCATGGTCCCCCCTCCACAGAAATGCTGCTTCGCCACGGTGCGAGCCATCTGGTTATCGCCATTCCGTCCATAACCCAGAGAAAGTTTCTGCAAGCCGCTTCCCAGGCTTTTTCCGCTGGGGCCCGGGTTTCCTTTGTCCCCAGTCATTTTCTCTCCAGCGACGCCGCCGTCGACTACACCAACATTGATGGCTTGCTCCTGTCGTCGCTGGGCAGGCCGCAGGCGCCCCCGGGCTACGAGCTTTTAAAGCGGACCCTCGATCTTGTGTTATCGGCGGTGCTGCTGTTGGTGACTGCTCCCTTGTGGCTGCTGATCGCGATCCTGATCCGGCGTGACTCTCCGGGACCGGCGCTCTTCATGCAGAAGCGTGTCGGTCGTGAAGGAAGAGTCTTCGAGCTTTACAAGTTCCGTACGATGTATGTGGACACGCCGTCCTACAATTACTCTCCCAAGACGGCCGACGATCAGCGCATTACCCGCGTAGGCAAGTATCTCCGGCGCACCAGTCTGGATGAACTTCCTCAGCTTCTGAATGTGATCAAAGGGGAAATGTCACTGGTCGGACCCAGACCGGAGATGCCGTTTATCGTGGAAAGGTACAACGAGCGGCAACGGCAACGGCTGCAGGTGAAGCCGGGCATCACCGGGTTGTGGCAGCTCAGTGCCGATCGCGCCTATTTGATTCACGAGAATATCGCCTATGACATTTATTACATCAACAACCGCAGGCTCTTCCTGGATCTGGCAATTCTGATTCACACCCTGGTGTTTGCCATGAGAGGCATATAGTCCCACCGCTTGAGGAGGGGGATCTGGGGAAGGAGTGACGAGACATCGGAATGAAGGAATCCTTGGCCAATGAGCGGCGAAGTGGCGTCGAGCGTCTCCATCGGGAGCGGTCCCTGGAAATCGAAGAGATCGATCAGGCCGCGCGGCCCGGAACGCCGGAGATGCTGCGAATCTTCTGGGAACAGCGGCGGTTTCTCTTCCGGGTTGCTGCCTGCGGGTGTTTGGTAGCGATGCTGATCGCATTCTTGACTGCCAACCGTTACCAATCGACGACGCGCCTGATGCCTTCCGAGAGCTACACATCCTCCAGTCGATCGATGCTCGCGACTCTGCCGGCGGGGAACGCCGCCGCCCTCGCCGGCGACTTCATGGGGCTGCGGGGCTCGGGCGCGCTCTTCGTCGGGGTTCTTGGCAGCCGCACAATCGAAGATCGGGTGGTGCAGGAATTCGGGTTGGAGAAGGTGTACGGAACGCGGTTGAGGGAAGACGCCTGCAAACAGTTGGAAGACAATACGCAGATTTCCGAAGATCACAATAGTGGGATTATCACCATTGTGGTGACGGATGAGAACCCGCAGCGGGCGGCAGCCATGGCCAAGGCTTATGTAGAACAACTCAACCGGCTGGCGGCCGAGCTGACCACCTCGGCGGCGCACCGTGAGCGTGTGTTCCTTGAGGAGCGCCTCAAGGAGGTCAAGAGGGATCTGGATGCCGCGGCCAAAGACCTCAGTGAATTCTCAAGCAAGAACACTACCCTCGATATCAAAGACCAGGGCCGGGCCATGGTGGAGGCGGCGGCGACCTTGCAGGGCCACCTGATCGCCGCCCAATCGGAACTCGAAGGTCTCAAGCAAATCTACACCGACAACAACGTGGCGGTCCGTTCCGTGCAGGCGCGCATCGCCGAATTGCAGAAGCAACTCCAAAAGTTAGGAGGCCAGAGCGGCAAAGTTCAGGCCCATCAGAGCGCGGGACAGCTCTACCCCTCCATCCGGCAGTTGCCGCTGCTCGGTGCCACCTACGGGGATCTGTTTCGACGCGTCCGGATCCAGGAAACCGTCTACGAGACGCTCACCAAGCAATACGAATTGGCCAGGGTGGAGGAGGCGAAGGAAATCCCCACTGTGCAAATGCTGGATGTTGCTGGAGTGCCGCAGCGCAAAAGCGGTCCTCACCGCCTGAGGATCCTGGTGTTTGTCACTGCGCTTTCGTTCGCGCTGGGAATGCTTTGGCTGCTGGCGGAGGCGCGCTGGGCGGAAGTGCCTCCCGACGATTATCGCAAGCTCGTAGTCCAGGCCGCTGTTGCCCGTATTAGCGCGCCGTGGCGGCGAAGGACCGGGGAGTAATCCATCCTCTAAGTCGCAGCCGCAAGACCCTTCCATGAACATATTTCTGACGCCCGAGTTGGCGGTTTATTACCAGCAGCACCCGTTGGTGCTCATTGACGTAGGAGCGAGCGGGGGCTTGCCGGACCGCTGGAAGCGTGCCGCCACCTATCTCCACGCCCTCTGCTTCGAGCCCGATGAACGAGCTTATGCCCAGCTGCGCCGCACCGCGAATTCCCCGTCGGTAAGATATGTCAACCACGCCCTGCATAAAGAGAAGGGCATATTGGACCTGCATCTTGCCAAGCAGCAAGCTAATTCTTCAGTGTTTCAACCCAACCACAACCTGCTGATGCGATTTCCCGAAGCCGAGCGCTTCGATATTCTGCGGACGATTCAGGTGGTGGTTGACTGTTTGGATCGGCAACTCCAGGAGAATGGCGTTTCGGATCCTGACTTCATCAAGGCCGATACTCAGGGGAGTGAGCTGTTCGTCCTGCAGGGCGGGAAACTGGCGCTCAGCAACACCATTTTCGGGCTGGAAGTGGAGGCGGAATTCATCCCTATTTATCGTGACCAGCCGCTGTTTGCCGACTTGGACACATTCTTGCGCGGTTTTGGGTTTCACCTATTTGATCTCCGGCCGGTATTTTGGAAGCGGTCGCACGGCCGCAATGTCGGCGGGCCCAAGGGACAGATCATCTATGCGGACGCGCTCTATCTGCGCGCCCCCGAGGCCTTCGTGCAATTGCTGGACCGCATGGCTGACCCGGAAGCTCGCAAAGCCAAGCTCTTGCGGGCTATCTCCATCTGCCTGCTTTACGGATATCTCGATTACGCCTTGGAGATTCTCGAGTTCGCAAGCAGCGTTTTGCCCGAGGGGGAGAGAAGGCTGGCGGAACAAGCGCTCACGGCGGGTCGCACAGACCGGGACAGGATCCCGCATTTTCGCGGTCGCAGAAGAATCGCCGATATATTTCATTTTCTGTGGCGGCTCTTCGATCCCGTGCAAGCCCAGCCTGTCGTTCAGTATTTCCAGGAGAGAGGATGGGCCACCGGCTTGCGGACCCTGGGAAATTCGGATTCATAGGTAAAGCGATCAGGAGAGTTTCTGCCCGCATCGGAAGAAGGTAGTCAGTGATTCCCATCGCCATCATCATTGCGCTAACAGCGGTGGCGGCTTTTGTTGCCGATGTATTCCGGAAGCCACACCGCTGCATCTATTGTTATCTCCTCGTCCGCTTTCTTTTTCCCAAGACCCTGACGATGGATCTGGGCGGGGGAGAGGTCATCCTGCTGTGGCGAGCAGCGGAAACCATCCAGTTCTGTCTGCTGCTGCTGGTGGTGGCGGCTAAGTGGAGGATGATCGTTCCCCGGCTCAATTTGTTTCCCGCAATTCGCAGCTTCTTCCTCATGTTCGTTGCTGCCTTCGGCATTTCTACCGTTCTGCCCTTGGCGCTCGAGGTTACCGGCATTCGCCGCCGCGGGCTTGATGTTTCCTTGATGCGCGAACTGTTTCTGGCAACCCACTATTTCTTTGCTATCGGTGTCTTCCTGGCCGCCATCATGTTCCTCGATTCGCTGTCCAAGGTACGCGGTTTATTGAAGTGTCTGGTTGCTTGTGGCGTGGTGGGCTTGTTGGATGTCTCGTTGTTCTATTTCTTGGATCCTTCGCACACCATCCGCGAAGCGACTACGGGCGCCAGCGGCGGGTTCGGAGGATTAGCGTTCGGATCTCCCGATCTTCTTAGCCGCGTCGCGGTTTTTGCCTTCTTCGCGGCCCTCGGGCTGGGTCAGCTTACCGGGACCCGCTTCTATTATTGGTTGGGGGCGTGTTTCTTCCTGCCGGTCATGGTGGCGGCCAGCCGCCCGGTGTTGGTCAGCCTTTTGCTCGCCCTGCTGCTGTATCTGTACGCGACCAGGCCGGAGAAGAAGGATGAGAGCAAGCGCCGGGTCCCCTTGGTTCCCGCCACCGTTTTGCTCATCGGTCTGTTCCTTCCGTGGGGAGTCATGGCCTTCCAGGCGGAAGGGAATGCTATTCACTGGGTTGAGGATGTCACCCGGCGTGAAGACTTTTTCAGCCCCGATGTCGGGGTCCTGTCGCGGCTAGCGGTATGGTACCGGGCTGCCGACGTGTTGCGAGAGACATTCCCCTTCGGCACTGGAGGTGGAATGCTGCCCTATTACATGGCTCCCACCAAGGGGAGTACGGTCGCCTCCCATTTTGTGGGCTTCCTCCCTGTCCGCAGCACCGCTTTCGTGGAGCAAATGTACGAGCGGACTCTGACTGACTTGTTTACTTCTGTGCACAACACTTACATCGAGTTCATTGTGGAGAATGGGTTGGGCGGCATCATCCTCTGCGGCTGGTTTGGGCTGCTGGTGCTGCGCGGGTTTAAGCGGCTGGGAAGCAGTCAGCCTCCGCTGGCCGGCGAGGCCAAGTCTGCCTTGGTGGCGATTCTCTTTATGCTTCTGGCCGCCTGGTTAAACGTGATGACCGATTCCACCGTGAAGATTTACTGGTTCTACGCGACGCTGCTCTACGCGGTCCAGTTTCTCTCCTCTCAGACCGCCGACGGGAGTGCCGGGGCCGGTCTGGCACCGTCTGTTGCAGGTCACGGCCTGCCGGGCGATCGCAGGTTCTGAGGACCCGGTTCACGAACCTCATTCCAGGACTGAATCCAATCGTAAGAAATCGAATGGAGAGCATCTGATGGGCTGCGATCCAGCACAGCCTCGCGAGCGCCGAGTGGTTTTGATCACGGAAGTGATCCTGGGGGGCGTTCGCGAGCACATCCTGCAACTGGCATTCTCCTTGAAACAGCGGGGCTGGGACGTGCGTTTGGTGGTGGCGCTTGAGCGTACGGATGGCGCCTTCCACGCTGAACGTCCCAACCTGGAGATCGCAGGGATCCCCGTCTACCAACTGCCCATGCAGTGCAACGCCTTCGCGACCGGCAACCTGCTCTCGGTGTTTCGTCTTGCCCGTCTTCTGCGGGAATGGCAGACCGATCTGATGCACGCGCACTGCGCCATTGCCGGAGCGGTCGGCCGTGTCGCTGCCATGCTCGCCGGGACGAAAGCGGTGGTCTATTCGCCTCACGGCGGTTCGCTGCATCAGGTGTACGGGCACCTGGGCGGGATTTACGGGGCGATCGAGCGGCTTCTGGCGCGGCGCACTGACTCCATCATTCTGATCTCGGACTGGCTGCGTTCCCGCTGTGCCGAGGTAATCCGATGCTTGCCCGAGAAGATGGTGGTGGTGCCGAACGGAATTGATGTCGACCGATTCCCGCCGGCCGACCCGGAGCAACGGCAAGCCGCACGCTCTTCCCTCGGCATCGCCCCTCATACCAAGGTCTTTCTGTGTGTCGGTCTGCTGCGGAAGATCAAGGGACAAGACCTCCTGGTGCGAGCTTTCCAGCGCGTCTGGCAGCGGTTTCCCCAGGCGAAGCTTTTTCTGGCTGGCGAGGGTGAGATGCGCAGCGAACTGGAGCACTCCGCACAACGCCTGGGGATCGCGACAGCGGTGCAGTTCACCGGCTTCGTGAAGGATGTTTCCCCCTGCCTTCGTGCTGCTGACGTCTACG
>JAHFUA010000073.1 GCA_023265315.1 Acidobacteriota bacterium
GTCGATCTCGATGGAGAAGCGGGGCGCGAGCGGGGCGCTGAAGGTGATCAGCTAGCAAACGGGAATGCATAGATTCCTCGCTCCGCTCGGAATGACACTGGTAAGGGAAGGAAGGGTAAGAACATGCGATTTGCCGCAGGGGTGGATGTCGGGTCGACGCAGACCAAGGCTGTGATCATGGAGGACAACGGCGGAGGCGGGCCGCGCCTGGTGGCGCGCGCGCTGGTGGACACCGGCGCCCACGTGCAGAAGGCCGCCGAGCATGGCTTCCTGGCCGCCTGCCGCGAGGCGGGCATTCCTGCGCAAGAAGTCGGGTTCGTGGTGGGCACCGGCTACGGGCGCTACAAGATCACCTTCGGCAACGCGCAGATGACGGAGATCACCTGCCACGCGCGCGGCGCCGCCTTCCTCTGCCCCGGCACGCGCACGGTCATCGACATGGGCGGGCAGGATTCCAAGGCCATCAGCATCGGCGCCCAGGGCGAGGTGCTGGACTTCGTCATGAACGACAAGTGCGCCGCCGGCACCGGGCGCTTTCTTGAGAATGCCGCCGACGTGATGGGCATCAGTCTCGATGAGGTCGGTCCGCTCTCGCTCCAAGGCAAGCAGCCGGTGAAGATCACTACCGTGTGCACGGTGTTCGTCGAGTCCGACATCCTCTCCTACCTGGCGCAGGGCAAGAAGCCGGAGGACATCCTGAACGGGGTGCACCTGGCGATCGCGCGCCGCACGGTTTCGCTGGCGCGGCGAGTGCCCATCGAGCCACAGATCGCCCTGACCGGCGGTGTGGCGCGCAACATTGGGATGGTGCGGGCGCTCGAGCAGGTGCTGGGCGCGAACCTGCAGGTAAGCGCGGAGGCGCACTTCACCGGCGCCATCGGCGCGGCGCTGTTCGCGCTGGAAAAGATGGACCAGAGTTTCGAATCCGCCATATGGAGGCCGGCCCATGCCTAAGGTTGCGGGGATCGACATCGGATCGGCTTTCACCAAGGCAGTCGTAGTAAGTGCGGCCGCGCGTCCTGCGGCTGTCGTTGGCCGGGGCTCGGTGCGGACGGGCGTGGACTTGGAGAAAGCCGCTGCGGACGCGCTCGCTGCGGCGCTGGCCGATGCCGGATCGCAACGTGAGTCGGTGGATTACATCGCCACCACGGGATTCGGCCGCTCCAGCGTCAGCTTCCGCGACCTGCAGGTCACCGAGATCACCAGCGGAGCACGCGGAGCACGGCGCCTGTTTCCCTCGGCAACGGCGGTACTGGATATCGGCAGTCATTGCACGCGGGCGATCACGCTGACGGAGAACGGCAAGGTACGCGGGTTCAAGACCAATGACAAGTGCGCGGCCGGGTCGGGCAGCTTCATCGTGCGCGCCGCCAAGTATCTGCAGATCGAACTCGGAGAAGTGGGCGAGATCGCCTTGCGCGCGGAGAACTCGCAGCCCATCTCCAGCATCTGCGCGGTGCTGGCCGAGAGCGAGATCATCAACCATGTCTCGGCCGGGGTGAGCGTCGAGGACATCCTTTCGGGCATCTACAATTCGCTCGCCGACCGCGCCTCCATGCTGCTGAAGCGCGCCGGCATGGGGCAGGAGCTGGTTTTGATCGGAGGAGTGGCGCGGCAGAGGGGAATGGTGCGCGCCCTGGAGAAGCGCCTGAAGGTCCCTGTCAGCGTGCCCGCCGATTGCGAGTACGTGAGCGCGCTGGGCGCGGCGCTGCTGGGCCTCAAACGCCTGGAGACCCAGTTGTCGGCCGCCAGTTGCCAGTCATGATCAGAGAAGGCACAAGCCCTGGTCGAGACCCCATTCAACTCGGCGATGCAGGTCACTCACATCGAGCAGGTTTCTCAGAGGCCATCTCATATGAACCAACGACGTAAACCCTCAGACCCTCAGGGGCTAAAAGCCCGCGTTTTTCGTGGTCCAGAACGGCACGGCTAAAGCCGTGCCCTCCCGAAAAGCATTTATGAGATAGCTTCTCAATCATCGGTCCGCCGAGGCGTACAAGACGCGTCCTCTGGCTCGGTCCTCGATCGGTTTCGCCGACTCATTCCCGCTCCCGGTGTCGACCAGGTCCATTGCGCTCACAATTGCCGCCACGTAGTTGCGCGTCTCCTGCGGGAGAAGCCGCTGCAGGCGAGAGAAGTCTGTTTGCCCGGCACGCGAGACGGCGAGGTGCACGGCGGCTTCGCCGGCGTTGTAAGCGGCGAAGGACAACTGCCAATCGCCGAACTGCCGGTGAAGGTCTCGCAAATAACGGGCAGCGGCACGCGTGGACTTCACGACATCGAGGCGCTCATCGTGGGCGGCGGTAACCAGCAGACCGTAGCGACGCGCGGTATCCGGCATGAATTGCCAGATGCCGCGAGCGCCCTTGGGAGAGAGGGCCGTGGCTCGGCCGCCACTCTCGACCAAGACCAAGGCGGCAACATCACTTGGGACACCCCCTTCACGCAGAATCGGGTCCAGAACCGGCCGGAGCTGCGTCACCCTCTCGACTGCGCGGCGGACGCTCTCCCGTTCGTTATTCCAGTACTTTTGAGCAAACTGTCGCACTGTGGCGTCGTCCGGCCGGACCTCACGGATCTGTTGGGTGGCTCCCGGTTGCATCGTCCTCGAGGTATCGCGCGTGGCAGCCGCCAACAGTTGGCTGGCGGCATCGCTCAGATCCTGGTGATAAGCGGAGAACTGATCCTCAACCGAGGCAGCAGGCACGGTATAGCGCGCTTCTTGCGCCCACCCGGATGCAAGCAGCGCAAACCAGACCAGCAATCCACCGAGGTGGGAAACGCTCCTAGACATGCGAGGGCTCCTCAATGACCAAGGGCTCGAGCTGCTTAGTTGCCGGCTTCTGTAGCGCCCGCTTTACTTCGAAGTTCCACTTCCAGATGGCAAAGATTGGCGGATAAATGACGAGTTCCATCAGGAAGGAGGTGATGATGCCGCCGATCATGGGCGCGGCAATCCGTTTCATGACGTCGGCGCCGCTTCCGACCGACCACATGATGGGCAGCAGCCCGAACAGCATGCAGGCCACGGTCATGACCTTCGGACGGAGCCGCTTGACGGCGCCCACCACAATCGACTCGCGCAGGTCATCCCAACTGCGCATCCGTCCCTGGTTGATGGCATCGCGGTAGGCGAGCTCCAGATACAGCAGCATGAAGACCGCTGTTTCCGCATCCACCCCGAGCAGAGCGATGAGGCCGACCCATACGGCAATACTCATGTTGTAGTTGAGCAGGTAGAGCAGCCAGATGGCGCCGATGGCGGAGAAAGGCACCGCCAGCAGGATGATGAGGGTCTTCACCGTGGACCCGGTGTTGAAGTACAGCAGCAGAAAGATGATGAAAAGGGTGATGGGGAGGACGATCTTCAGCCGCTCCTTCACTCGCGCCATGGACTCGTACTGGCCGCTCCACACCAACTGGTATCCCGCCGGCACGCTGACCTTTTCCGACACCACCTTTTTGGCCTCGGCGACGTAGCCGCCGATATCGCGGCCGGAGACATCGACATACACATACCCGCTCAAGCGCCCATTCTCGTCGCGGATCATGCCGGGGCCGGTCTTGAGCGAAATGTCCGCAATTTGCGCGACTGGGATCTGCGCCCCAGAAGGGGTGCTGACCAGCACCCGCCGCAGGGCCTCCAGGTCGCTGCGATAGTCGCGTAGATAGCGAACGTTAACCGGGTAGCGCTCGCGGCCCTCGATGGTCGTGGTCACCGGTTCGCCGCCGACGGCCGCCATCAACGCGTCGTTGGCGGCATCGATGGTCAGGCCGTAGCGCGCGAGCTGGTCGCGCTTCAGATCGAAATCCAGGAAGTAGCCCCCGCTGGTGCGCTCGGCAAAGACACTGGTCGTGCCGCGAACATCGCGCAGAGCCGTCTCGATCTGCTCGCCGATCCTTTCGATCTCGCCCAGGTTGGAGCCGAGCACCTTGATGCCGAGCGGAGTACGCACCCCCGTGGTAAGCATGTCGATGCGCGCTTTGATTGGCATCGTCCAGGCATTGGCGACCCCGGGCAGCGTGAGGGCTTCATTAAGGCCGCCGGGGCCGTACACCAGCTCCTGCGTCGTCTTGTGGTCGGGCCAGAAGCGCCGGCAGAGGTTCAGGCTCCAGTTCGGCGCCCAGCTCGAATACCAGCGCGCTCGCCTGGGCCATTCACTCTGAGGTTTGAGAATGATGACCGTTTCCATCATCGAGTACGGCGCCGGATCGGTGGCGCTCTCCACGCGCCCGGCCTTGCCGAAGACGCGCTCGACCTCAGGGAAGCTTTTGATGATCTGGTCCTGAACCTGAAGCAGGCGGGAGGCCTCGGTTACCGACATGCCGGGAAGCGTGGTGGGCATGTAAAGCAGCGTTCCCTCATCGAGCGGCGGCATGAATTCCGAACCCAGCTTGAAGAACACCGGCACCGTGAGCCCCATCGCGATGACTGCCACCGCGATGGTCTTCCACTTATGCTCCAACACCAGCTGGATCACCGGTTGATACGCCTTCATCAGCGGCCGGCTGATGGGATGATTGTCTTCGTTGTGGATCTTGCCGACGACGAGAGCGTTCGCCAGCCAGCACAACCAACGGGGGCGGAATTTAAGCGGCGTGGACCTTTTAAATAGTGCGCCGACCGTGGCCGGAACCAGGGTGATAGCCAGAACCGCAGCGATGGCCATGGCGAAGTTCTTGGTGAAGGCCAGGGGCTTGAAGAGTCTTCCTTCCTGCGCTTCCAGGGTGAACACAGGCAGAAAGGAAATGGCTATTACCAGAAGCGCAAAAAAACTGGGCCCGCCGACCTCCTTGATCGCGGCGAGGAGAATCTGGTGTTTGTCTCCGGGACGGCCTTCGGCTTCCCAGTGCTCAAGCTTCTTGTGGATCTGCTCTACCACGACCACGGCTGCGTCGACCATGGCGCCGATAGCGACCGCAATACCCCCCAGCGACATGATGTTGGCCGTCATGCCGGACATCTGAATGGGGATGAACGCAAGAATGACCGTGATTGGAATCGTGACGATCGGGATGATGGCGCTGGGGAAGTGCCAAAGGAAAATCAGGATCACCAGGCTGACGATGATCAGTTCCTCTGTCAGCGTGTGCTTCAGGTTTTCCACCGAGCGGTCGATCAGGTCGGAGCGGTCGTAGGTGTTGACGATCGTTAATCCCTTGGGGAGCGTGGGCTCAATGTCCTTGATCCTGTCTTTGACCCGGGCGATGACCTTCTGCGCGTTCTCTCCGAAGCGCATGATGACCACACCGCCGACCGCCTCGCCCTGCCCGTCCATCTCCCCCACGCCTCGGCGGATGTCGGGACCATAGGTGACGGTCGCCAGGTCGCGCACCAGGACCGGCGTACCCGTCTGCGGGTTGGACATCACAACGATGTTTCCGATGTCGTCGAGCGACTTGATATAGCCGCGGCCGCGCACCATGTATTCGCGGCCGGACAATTCCACCAGCCGGGCGCCCACGTCGTTGTTGCCCTGCCGGATGGCACCAACCACCATGTTGATTGGGACCTTGTAGCCGAGCAGCTTGTTGGGATCGACGTTGACCTGGTACTGACGAACAAATCCGCCGACCGCCGCCACTTCGGCAACTCCGGGCACCGCCTGCAGGGCGTAACGCAAGTACCAGTCCTGAAAACTGCGCATCTGCTCAATGCTGTACTGGCCCGTGGTATCCATCAGCGCGTACTGGTACACCCAGCCGACGGCGGTTGCATCCTTTGCCAGTTCGACATTCACGCCCTTGGGCAGGCGAGGAATGACCGAGTTCAGGTACTCCAGCGTGCGGGAGCGCGCCCAGTAAATATCGGTGCCCTCGTCGAAGATGATGTAGACGTACGAATATCCGAAATCCGAGAAGCCGCGGATGTCCCTGACCTTGGGCATGCCCAGCAGGGCCGAGGTGATGGGGTAAGTAACCTGGTCTTCGATGATGTCGGGGCTGCGATCCCACCTGGCGTACACGATCACCTGGGTGTCGGAGAGATCCGGGATGGCGTCCAGCTTGGTGTTCTTCAGCGAACGCCACCCCAGCAGCACGGCCACCCCGATAAAGAGAAAGACCAGGAACTTGTTGTTGGCGCAGATTTCAATGACTCGGTCGATCATGTCTACTGGGCCTCCGCCAGCAACTCCGGCAAGCGCCGCAGGACGCCGCCGTTCTGCTCCACGAACGCCTCGGCTGCCTTGCGCTCGCGGAATGCGAAGGTGCCGGGCGAGCAGCGGTCGAAGGCCAACTGCTCGGCGTGCTTGGTCACATCCATCCTGGCCATGTCGTGTTCGCAGGCCACTACCCGGCTTCCGTCCACGTACCAGGCCTGTTCCGGGTTCACCTTGCTGCCGGTGGGATAGTCGGTCACTTCGATCAAGCGCAGCGGCTGGTGTTGCTGCCGCGCTTCGGTCACCGCACAATGGGCGCAGCACACAGTCCGTCGCTCTGCGCCCACCTGGGCAACGACTCTGGACCGCGGATTGATGTGCCGCTGGCAGAATCCACACACCGTTTCCGAACGACGATGCACCAGCGAGTAGCCCCCGGCGAAAAGACCGGCCAGGACCAGCAGCGCAAGACCGGCATACACAGAAGCTTTCTTTGCCATAACGAATCGCCTCTCAGTGCTTCATCTCGTCCATGGCGCTCTTCAGGCGGCTCTCGGAGTCGATCAGGAAGTTGCCGGAGGTGACGATCGTCTCCCCGGGCTTGAGGCCCGAAAGCACGGCCGCTTTGCCGTCCAGTTTGGCGCCGATCTGGACCATGCGCGGCTCGAACGTCCCGCCTCCGTGCGCGACGAAGACGTACTGCCGGTTGCCGGAGTCGAGCACGGCTTCCTGCGGAACGACGATCTGGTTGCCGTAATTGATCTTCAACTCCACATTGGCGAACATTTGCGGTTTGAGCTCAAACTTCGGATTGGGAAATTCAATCCGCACCTTCACCGTCCGGGCGACCGGGTCCACCGTGGGATAAATGAAGCTCACACGTCCGATGTACGCTTTTCCCGGGTAGTAACTGAGCTGCATCTGCGCAGTCTGGCCTACCTTGACGAAGGGCACTTCGTACTCGTACACGTCGGCGTTCACCCAGATCGTGGAGAGGTCGGCCATCGTGTACAGCTCCGTGTCCGGATTGACGGCGGTCTGGGGGAATGCCTTGCGATCCATGACGAAGCCGGCGACGGGGGAGTAAAACGTCAGCGTTCGGCTCACTTCACCGGTGGCATCGAGCTTGTGGATCTGGTCCTCGCTGATGTCCCACAGCTTGAGGCGTTCGCGGGCAGAGCGCAGAAGCGATTGCGAGCCCTGCGATACTTCCGGGAACTGCGATCCGCCGAGCGCCTTCTCCCCGCGCTTGGCGATCAGGTACTCTTCCTGCGTGGCCACCAGGTCGGGGCTGTAAATCGTGAACAGCGGCTGGCCCTTCTTGACCAGCTGGCCTACGTAATCAACGAACACTTTATCAATGAAGCCACTGATCTTCACGTGCACGTGGGCGATCTTGGTCTCGTCGGCCGTGAGCTGACCCGTGGTTCGTAACGAACGCAGCAGCGCGCCGCGTTTGACTGTTGCCGTGCGAACGCCGATAAGCTGCTGCTTGTCGGCGGCGATCTTAACCGTCCCTGCCGCCATATTTGGATCCGCATCCTCATCGGCGTACTTGGGGACCAGGTCCATGCCGCAATCCGGCGCCGTGCCCGGCTTGTCGGCTTTGTATTGCGGGTGCATCGGGTCGTACCAGTAGAGAACCTTGCGTTGACCCCGCGGGGGGGGCGCCGCGCTCGTGCTCTGAGGGGCCCGTGCAAATTGATCCGCGTACATGGGCACAAGGTCCATCCCATCGGGGGCCTTGCCGGGTTTGTCATAGTGGTGCTGCGGGTTCATAGCATCGTACCAGTAGAGGACCTTGCGCTCGCCGCCCGTCGCCTGTTGCCCCGAACGGTTGTGCTGAAAGGTGGCCAGCAGGTTGCCTCCGTAAAGCACGCCGATGGTTGCGGCGGCCGCTAGTACCAGCGCCAGAACGCGAAAGATCTTGCGGTTGTTAGACATAGGTCGCTCCTTCATCTCGTCTGCTGCGGCCGAGGGTTCGTGAGATCCGTCCCGACCAGCACTTCCATGCGCGCCAGCGCCATCTGGTAGTTGGCCAGTTCGCGGTAGTAATCCGTCTCGTAGTTCAAAACCGTGGTGAAATTGCCGATGACCGTGAGAAAGTCGACGTTGCCGACCTGGTACGCTGACATCGAGGATTCCAGCGCTAACGAGGATTGCGGTACCACGCCCTGCGAGAACAGCTTCAGAAGACTGTCAGAAGCTTTCGCCGCCAGGTAGTTCTGTTTTAGGTCGAAGTAGAGTTCGTTCTGGCGATTGTCCCGGGCGCTGGCCGCGCTCAACTCTCCTTCCTTGGCCTGCCTTACTGCTTCCCGTTGTTTGCTCTTGTAAAACACCGGCAGGTTAGCCGTGAACGTCAAGCCGTGCATGTCAGGCATCATCGGCCGTTGCTGGTACATGTAGCCGACGCTCAGGTCAGGCAGGTAATCCTTCTGCGCCAGGTTGACGGCGAGTTGGTTGCGCTCGACCATCTTCTCCATGCGCTGGTATTCGGGGTCGTTCTCCCGGGCGAGTTTGTACAGATCTTCGAGCGAGTAGTTCAGCGCCGTCTGGCTGGGGATATCAGCCGCGGGCGGCAGCGGCGTCTCCGGATCGCGCGCCAGCAAGGTGTTGAGCCGCGCCTGCGCGGTGGCTCGCTGCTGCTCGAGCGTAGTCAGCTTCTGCAGCAGCATGGAGATCTCTACTTGCGAGCGCAGCACGTCCGCCTGCATGCCTTTGCCGACCCGATACCGGGCCTCGGCAATCTGCGACAGCTTTGCCAGCAAGTCCTTGTTCTTGTGCGTGGTTTGCATCGCCTTGTCGTAGTACCAGTATTCGTAGTACGCGGCTTTGACATTGGCGGTCAGGCGGCGGCGAATGGCTTCCAGGTCCCACTGGCCGGCGTCGGCTTCCTTGGAGGCGATCTGGCCACGCAGGCTTCGCTTCCCGGGAAACGGCAGCATCTGCATCGCACTCACGCTGCGATAGCTCGAGGGATCGCCGGTCTGCACGCTGAACGGCTGAATATTGCCCATCCAGCCGATGCCCACGTTGGGGTCGGCAAACGCCTTGGCCTGCGATACTTTGGCGTGCTGTGCGGCAACTGCGTGGACCCCAGCCTGAACTGCGGGGTTCTTCGCGAGCGCCTCACGCACAACATCGTCCAGCCGAAGTACGCCCTCCGCGCCGGGCGGCTGAGCCGTCGGATCCATGACCTGCGCCGGCGCCTTGTTCGGCGGGCTGTTGTCCAGCGCCATCGCACTGATCGAAAGCGCACCAGCGATGACTAAGAGCAGTCCTTTGTTCATGTGAATCCCTCGTTGTGTGCTGAAACCGTTGGGTGCAGTCAGGCATTACCGCCTGAAAGGCAAAACACTAACTACGCAGGAAGGGATTTAGATCAGAAAGGTGCAGAGTAAGGCCCGGGAAAAGGGCTTGACGGCGGAGTCCGGCGCTAGAGGGGTCTCCACGGACATTGCAACTGGCGCTGCCGCGATGACGGTCGAGTTCAGTGGCGGTGCCGACGTTTTTCCTTCTCGATTGATCGCCAGCTTTGCCGATGTCTCCTGCGTCCTAGAGACCTGACAACAAGGACCGCCGCCCGACGGCGCCCCGGAAACCTGTGCGCTGGCATGCTGCTGCGCAGGCATCATCGGGCAGTGCTTGCCGCCGCAATGAGCGGCCCTCTCCATGCCGGAACGGCAATTGGCAAGCGCAGCCGCCGGCATGCCGGATAGAAGCAGGACCAGCGCGGAAGCAACGACTTTGGCAGCTTGCCTCAAGAATGCGCCATTAGCTTACGTAAGGCTATCATGGATTGATGTGACCTGGCTCACAGGCATGCGTGAATATCATCACTTTGAGGAAAGTGATGCCGATGCTGGCCAGCAGCAGCCCAAAAACCTACGGGACCAGACCGCCCTGCAAGTCCTTCTCCGCGATTGGGGCAGGCTCAACCTGAATCACGCGGAGGTTTCCCTCCTTCTCCAGGTCCGCGACAAAAGCGTCGAACTCTGCGGCCTTGAATAGGTTCTTGGTGGAACTCTTCGTCGGCCGCCCGATGACCATCACCTCCGCCCCAGTTTCGATGGCCAACTTCCGTAGTTGCGTGCGGACGTTTCCCTCGCGCAGAAGGTAATCCACTTGGGCGACACCGCGCGCGCGGGCGCGATCGCACAGGATCAGCATGACAAACTTGCCCATTTCCCCGAGCTCGTGGTAGACCACCCTGAGTGTGCCATGCGTGGCGTAGCCCAGAAACTCCGCATCCATCACATGAAAGAAGGTCAGTTTCGCGCCGGATTCCAGAGCCACCGCTATAGCACGCTTAACGGTTTCCCGACTCTCCGGTCCGCTGCGTACCGCGCAAATGATCTGCCGGATGGGTACCGTTGTCATCCAAACCGCCTTTCGGCTCTAGCCCAGCACATAGAACCGCAGCAGCAACCACAGGGTGGCGAGGCCGACCGTCACGAGAACTGCGGGAGCGCCCTTCTTCAGAAAGTATGCATATGTAATCGGGAAACCCGCCCGTTCGGCGATTCCGGCTGTGACCATGTTGGCGGAGGCGCCGATCAAGGATCCATTTCCTCCCATCGCACTGCCGACCGCCAGACAGTAGAAGAGAACTTTGGTTTCCGCGCCCGGCACCCTGGCCGAGAGATGACCAACGACCGGAAGCATGGCCGCGGTAAAGGGGATGTTGGCGATGACCGTGGAGAGGATCGCTCCCGTCCAGATCACGGCCAGCATAGCCAGCACCAGGTTTCCGCCTACCAGCCAGCCCATCCCTTCCGCAACATAGCTGATGACGCCCACTTCCTGGACAGCCCCGACGACGATGAAGATAGCAATGAAGAACACCAACGTGGTCCAGTCGACCGCCTCCATCATCTTCTCCATATCGGGTTTGATCCATGCCAGGAGCGCGGTCGCGCCCACCAAGGCCGTCACCGAAGGCAACAAGTGCACGCGATCGCCGAGAAGGAAGAGCGCCAGCATCGCGGCGCCGACCCACCCGGCTTTGCGCAGTTCTTCCGGTTGCACGATACGCCCGCGCTCCGACAGCTTTTGAAGCAGGTCCGCTGAAGCGCCATTCCCGGACGCCAATTCCCGCCGGTACTGCCATTCGCCATAGACGATCAACCCTCCCAGGGCCAACATCACCCCGGGCGTAAGATTCCAGAGAAAACCGCCGAAGGAGATGCGGGCGTAGGAACCGATTAGAATGTTGGTCGGGGTTCCGATGAGCGTGCTGATGCCGAAGACATTGGAAGCCAGCACCTCGGGCATCAGCAATGCCAGCGGATTCATCCCCAGGGCCAGAGCAATCTGCACGGTGATGGGGGCCATCAGCAGCATCGTCGTCACGTTGTCCAGCAGGGCCGAGGTGATACCCGTGACGGTCATCAGGATGGCCAGCAGCAGCCAGCGCCGGCCGCCGGAGATTTGGTAGGACTTGAACGCAAGCCATTGGAAAACACCCGTCTCTTCCACGACGGCGATGACGATCATCATTCCCATAATCAGGAAAATGACGTTCCAGTCTACGTACAGGAGCGCGCTGCGAAAATCGAATATGAACAGATCCTCCCGCACCGGGCTGCCGAGGTAACTGACGGCGAACAGACTTGCGACGCCTACCAGGGCGGCCAGAGTATTGTGCTGCTTCCCGGTCGCCATGAGGCCCAACACCGCGAGGAAAATCAGCGTAGTGATCCAGAACGCCGGCCCCCGGCTCCGCAACAGAACGGTGGGCGGCAAAACAACCGGGCGGCCATCCCGCAGACTCCCGATGTCTGCGGAAGTCAATTCGACGGCCACCTTCCCATAGTGGTCGCGCCGGATCTCCACGGTAAGCTTTTCGGGGAGGCCCTTGGGCAGAACGAGTATGTAGCGGCCGTCGGTCTGGGTGAGGCCCTCTGCGATGGGCTCGCCGCCGGCGGCGGGGACCGCCGCCACCTCGGCCGCGACGATGGCTTGCTCCTGACGGTTCTGCACACTGCCCATTACCATTGCCGTCCCGACCTCCAGTTGGGAGGAAGCCGGTCCCTCGATACGGACGCGCCGCGGCGTCAACACCAGCACCAGGCAAATCCCCAGCAGAGCGGTGGTCAGCAAGGAGAGCCGAAACTGCTTTCGAACACGGGCGCGCAACCCGCTCCAGCGTTCCCCAGGTCCCAGTGCCGCCAGCCAGACGCGGACCTGCGCTCGTATCTCATCGATCAATTTGCCGCCTGCCTCTCGACGAGATTCCCTTTGAAATCAACGATGACGGCGCCGGCAGTTTCAGTGGCAGATTCCTCAAAGCGCCTAATGCGATAAAGGAGGGTCTTCAAACCGTTTTGCCTAACTTCTGGATGGGCCGCGGTGATCCAATCCACCAGCGCACAGTATTCATTCCTGCCCATACCGCGCCTGGATTTCCAAATTATATGCGAAGGTTACGATTTGCCGGACAATCGAACGAGAAGCTGTCCGTAAATTGGACAAAAGAATGGCTCCTCAGGTAGGACTCGAACCTACAACCCTCCGGTTAACAGCCGGATGCTCTGCCATTGAGCTACTGAGGAGTGGCGTGACCCGGCCGCCGCCAGGCAGCGACGGAGTCACCAACGTCAGTTTATAGCAGGTGGAGCGGGGCGTCAAAAAGCCGCGCAGTTCCGGCGTTGTCCCGAATCAGCACAGTACCCCCAGGATCCCAACCCGGAAGACATTTCATTTACACTGCGGTCAGCGCCAGCCGGGTACGTTTCCCAGCCGCTTTCGTCTAAAGCGTTCAGAGGTGCATGATGGGAGGAACGCGTTTGTCCTACGCCATCTTCCTGCTGCTGATCGTGGCTGCCATCGCAGGGGCGGAGAACGCCAGTCCCAATGGCGGGGCCGATCCGGCTTCCACGGCAACGCCAGCGGCGCCGCCCAAAGCCAAAGCCGAGGTGGTGACCGACGACCTGCACGGGCACAAGATCTCCGATCCGTACCGCTGGATGGAGAACGCGGAGAACCCGGAGACTCAGGAGTACGTGCGAGCGCAACTGGCGTACACGCGCAGCCTCCTGGACCCGCTGCCTGGCCGCGACAAAATCCACGCCCGTCTCACGCAACTGTTGAGCATCGGTAACGTGGGGACGCCGCAGGTCGGAGGCGAGTGGTACTTCTACACCCGCCGCGAGGGCATGCAGAACCAGGCCGTCCTCTACGTGCGCAAAGGCCTGAAGGGCACAGAGCGCGCGCTGGTGGACGTCAATGCTCTGGCTGCCGACGGCACCGTCGCTCTTGACTGGTGGCAGATCTCGCACGACGGCAAGTACGTCGCCTACGGAACTTCTCCCAGCGGATCGGAGAAGAGCACGCTGCACGTGATCGAAACGGCTACGGGAAAGCTGCTGCCGGATACCATCGAGCAGACCCGCGCGGCGAGCGTGGCATGGAAACTCGACGACTCCGGTTTTTATTACACCCGGTATCCCAAAAAAGGAGAGGTTCCGGCGGAGGAAGAAAACTACCATCGCCGCGTGTACTACCACGCCCTGGGCAGCGATTCGGCCAAGGATCCGCTGATCTTCGAGCCTAAGGATCCGCAGGATTGGCCTGACCTCTCGCTCTCCAACGAAGGCCGCTGGCTGACCATCGTTTCCAGCCACGGCTGGACCAAAAGCGAAATCTACCTGAAAGACCTCGAGGCCAACACCGCGCCCATGACGGTGGCTGCCGGCAAGAATTTTCTTTATAGCGGCGAGGTGTTCAACGGCACGATGTACATCCTGACCAACGAGGACGCGCCGCACTACAAAGTCTTTGCCGCACCCGCGAAAACGCCCGACCCGAGCCACTGGAAGCCGGTGATCCCCGAGTCGGAAGACTCTGTCCTGCAAGGGCTGGACATCGTCGGCGGCAAGCTGGTGGCGGAGTATGAGAAGAACGTCAGCTCGCTGCTGAAGGTCTTCTCGGTCGAGGGCAAGCCGCTGGCCGAGGTGCCGCTGCCTGGCATCGGCAGCGTGGCCGGCGTGGGCGGGCAGTGGGACAGCCAGGAAGCTTTCTTCGGATTCCAGTCGTTCACCGTTCCGCCCACCATCCTGCATTACGACATGGAGAGCGGCAAGACATCAGTGTTCACCAAGGTCGATGCCCCGATCGATTCCAACGGCTACGAGGTCAAGCAGCTCTGGTGTACGTCGAAGGACGGCACGCGCGTGCCCATGTTCGTCATCAGCAAGAAAGGACTGGCGCTGAATGGAAAGAACCCCACTCTGCTCTTCGGATACGGCGGGTTCCAAGTGAGCGAGACGCCGGCGTTCAGCCGCGGCGTGTTCCTGTGGCTGGAACACGGAGGCGTGTACGCGCTGGCCAATCTGCGCGGCGGCAGCGAATTCGGCGAAGCCTGGCATCGGGCGGGAATGCTGGAGAAGAAGCAGAACGTCTTCGACGACTTCGCCGCCGCCGCCGAATACCTGATCGCGCAGAAGTACACTGACCGCGACCATCTGGCGATCATGGGAGGCAGCAACGGCGGGCTGCTGGTGGGGGCGAGCATCACGCAGCATCCCGAACTGTTTCGCGCCGCCGTGTGCCAGGTGCCGCTGCTCGACATGCTGCGCTACCAGAACTTCCTCATCGCCAAGCTGTGGATTCCGGAGTACGGCTCGGCGGACGATCCCAAGCAGTTCGAATATCTGTACGCCTATTCGCCCTATCACCACGTCAAGCCGGGAACCCTGTATCCGGCCGTGCTGTTCATGACCGCCGATACCGACACGCGCGTGGACTCGATGCACGCCAAGAAAATGGCGGCCCTGATGCAGGCCGAGGCCAAGAATGGCGCTGACCGCAACCGGCCCATCCTGCTGCGCATCGAGCCTAAAGCCGGCCACGGACAGGGGAAGCCGCTCACCAAGCAGATCGAGGAAAGCACCGACATCTGGTCATTCCTGTTCTGGCAGTTGGGGGTGAAGCCGTAGCCTGGATTATTGATCGACACTCGGTTCTGGTTTTCGGGAGGGCATGACTTCAGTCGTGCCGAATGCGGTTCCCAATGGCTCCGGCTTTAGCCGCTGAGGCAGCGCGGTTGCTGGGTATCAACCCAGGCAGCTCAACCTCAGGGGCTGAAGCCCAGGAAAAGGGTGGCCGGATTACGGCACGGCTAAAGCCGTGCCCTCCCGTTTTTCTCGTCACGAATAATCCTACAGGGAGTTCCCGCCTGCGGGGAGCACCGGCCTTGTTTACTGCGGCGACAATCCCACCCCCTCGCCGCGGTCCAATAGAATCATCAGATTACAGGGAGTGATCCCATGAGATCCGATTGCGATCCGATGATCTAAAGGACTTACACGCAAAATCCGATTCGCAAAGGATTTAGGTGGCGTTTTTCGCTGTTTTGGCGTCGAGTGTCAAAGAGCGTGAGGTCGAACGATGTTATCTTGTAGATAACATACGCACATAGTATATATCCGCTTGAGTTTGATGTCAAGGAGTTCCGAATCTTCCGATCTGCGGATCGTCGAATTTGGCGCGATAACAATATAAAGCTGCCTCGCTGTCCGACTCCCGCCCGGGTAGAATCCCAGACGTGCACGCACGTCTGGGGCACGCGGCGACGATACAATGCGGGACGTGGCAGTGAGGTTGGACAGGTACGCACGCGACCCGCGGCCCTGGCGTGATCTTGCTGTCATCGACCATGCGGCTTCATCGAAGCTGTTCGAGAGCGGGAATCCACTTCTTATCTTCGCCGCGGCAACGCTCGGGCACCACGCGCTCGAGATGTACCTCAAGGCTGCTCTCATCTGCGAGGGGATGACGGTTTTCGACCCCAGGAAGGTAAAGCGCCTTGTCCCCAAAGGCAGTTTGAGCGCATCCGACTGCGCATGGGGACATGATCTCGTTACCCTGGCGCGTCAACTAGCTGGCAAGCGACCGGATTTCGACCTCAAGGCAGAACTGAGCGTGCCCGGTTATTTTTTTCATAAGTTGCCGATGACGGTTGAAGCAGGCTTCGCGCTCTTCGACCCGTTCTTTTCTGAATTGCGCTATCCGCAAGAGCTCAAAAAGCTCGAAGGCGTGGGTGAACACGAGAAAATCGTGCTGGATGCGTTGATCCAAACGCTGATGCCGTTTCTAGCCAAAATACCCTAGGTGGATCAGACTCGTGATAGGTCCCTCTCTCGAAGCCGCCCTGTGCGCTGCCAGGGACCCGGTGGGCCAATCGGAGGGAGAACTTCCTCAGCAGTCAAGCAGGGCTCCCCTTTTTCGAAGGTGGCTCTGTAGGACGCAGATTGACGCATATAAACGCGAGTTGCGTGAAACCCAAAGCTCCCCTTTCGGTGTTGGATCTACAGCAGACTTGGCGAGGACTTTTTGGACCGTCGTTCAATCTTTCCAAAGACCCCAGCGAGACTCGGGGTGCGCCGATTCCGACGACCCTCGTCAGGGCGGAATCGGGTTGCTGGTTAAATTGGCGGGCAGCCCATGTAACCCGCTTCACCACAACTGGGTGCGCCCAGACAAGCGCAGCTTGTCTGGGAATGGAAGCTGTGGGATAGAATCTTCCCACACGTGTGGGCACCGTCGGTTCTTGTTCACGAGGGCTTGTATTGGCCACCCGCGGTTAAAGTTCTTGCTATTATCATGGGCATTAACAACGCCATTCGATGGACAGAGCAGATCATGGCGGAAATTGGTCGGCGCTGGCCTATGCGCCAGACTAGCAACTCAGGACAACAGTCATGTCGCTAATTCCTGCAGAACGAATAGGACTCAATACCCAGCTACGCTACCAAGGCTATGGTTCTGCGGCGTTTGGAACGCCAGTAGTTCGCGTGAGCGGTCCAACCGTAGTTAACACGGACGAGCGTGGCAACACGGTCGCTGAGATGCAGGTCGAGGAAGTCCCCACCGCTTGCTCAATCGATGAAAGAATGGCACAACTGTCTCGTGATTTTTTCAACAATATAAACGAGCGCACGCCATGCACGTTGCGGGTCGAGTGCCCTGATGGCGTGTTCACCGCGACCGAACAGGCATTTCGTGATCCCAGTATCGACTTCCCAAATCGGAGAGCTTCGATAAAATTCCATTGCTTCCGAAGTCAGTTCGAGAGGCCGGACGCTTCAACCGTTTACTGGAGGCTTCCAATCTGGAACTTTCACGGCAGGCTTCGTCCTGGGATGGCGATACCGGAGATCTTGCACCCCCTCAGACTGTCAGGTGGCAATCCAGTTTCATCTTTTGAGTTCCTTGGTGAACCCGGACTCGTCGAATTCATTCCAGGCTATAAGGAACTGCTTGAACAGCAGAAGAATGGCGATCGAAATCCAACGGTCACTGCTACAACGGTCGGGGCGACGGCGGGCCGTCCGACTACCTGGGAAGGATTGGACTCTTGGTTTCCTTTTGAATACCTAACCTTGCTTGGCTTCGCGTCAGGTTCCCGCGTCGGTTCTCCCTGGATTGAATTTTTGGATGCTCACGGGCACCTCGCCAAGCGTGTGCATGTCCACCTCGGAACCAATCGGTACGAAACGGGTGTGGCATTCGTTGATGACATCGTCAATCGCGGAGGGCTGGGCCGGCTGCTGACACGTGCGGAGAGATCGGCTGAATTCGGGAAGACCTATCTACCATCGCGATGAACCACCTGCTGCTTGGC
>JAHFUA010000074.1:0-2626 GCA_023265315.1 Acidobacteriota bacterium
TACACCACTCGCGCCCGCGAGACTCCCACCTTGCGCAGCATGCCGTTGCGGCCTTGCACGTAGATCCAGCCGGGGGCTGCGCTTCGATCCTGATAGACCCGGCCCTGGAAGATGCCGGGAGTGCCGGCGAAAGCGGCGAAGCTCAGCCCCAAGGTCAGCGAAACCGCGGCCAGCGTGCGTAGCGCCATCGTGATCGTATGATGCCGAAAAGCGCCCGATGAGTGGCAAAGGAAATCGGGTGATCGGGAGATCGGACCATCGGGTCACTTGAGGACATATCAGCCGCTGACCCGATGACCCGATTCTCAATCGTAGTACTCCAGCCCCAAATGCGTGATCAGGGCTTCGCCCTTCAGATGGCGCAGCGTGTTCTTCAACTTCATGGACTGGATGAACAGGTCGTGCTCGGGATAGAGTCCGGGTGCGGTCATGGGCGACTTGAAGTAGAAGCTGAGCCATTCCTGGATGCCGATGCCGCGCAGCTCGGCGCTGCGTTGCGCCAGGTCGAGGAAGAGCACCAGGTCGAGCACGATGGGCGCCGCCAGGATGGAATCGCGGCACAGGAAGTCCACCTTGATCTGCATCGGGTAGCCGAGCCAGCCGAAGATATCGATGTTGTCCCAACCCTCTTTGTTATCACCACGTGGCGGATAATAGTTAATGCGTACCTTGTGGAAAATCTTGCCGTACAGTTGGGGATACATCTGCGGCTGCAAGATGTGCTCCAGCACCCCCAGCTTGGATTCTTCCTTGGTCTTGAAGGAGTCGGGATCGTCAAGCACTTCGCCGTCGCGGTTGCCGAGGATGTTGGTGGAATACCAGCCGCTCAGGCCCAGCATGCGCGCCTTAAAGCCGGGCGCGAGGATGGTCTTCACCAAAGTCTGCCCGGTTTTGAAGTCCTTGCCGCAGATGGGAGCGTGGTTGCGCCGCGAGAGTTCGGACATCACCGGGATGTCCACGGTGAGGTTGGGAGCGCCGTTGGCGAAAGGTACGCCCTCGCTCAGGGCGGCGTAGGCGTAGATCATCGAGGGCGCGATGTCCTCGTCGTTCTGCTGCAGGCTCTTCTCGAACGCTTTCACCGAGGCGTGCACCGCGGTGGGCCGCAGGAAGATCTCGGTCGAGCCGCACCAGATCATGATGAAGCGGCTGGCGCCCGAAGTCTTCTTGAACTCGCGAATGTCGTCGCGCACCTGCTCGGCCAGGTCCATCTTGCTCTTGCCCTTCTTGACGTTGGGCCCGTCGAGCTTGCGGACGTAATTGCGGTCGAACACCGCCTTGCGCGGCTTGATGGACTCGAGGAAGGGCTTGATCTTATCGAGCAGGTCGCGCTCCAGCACCCCGGCGTTGCGGGCCGCGGCGTACATGTCGTCGGTGTAGATATCCCAGCCGGTAAAGACCAGGTCGTCGAGGCCGGCCAGCGGCACGAAGTCTTTGATTTTGGGCGAGCGCGCGTCGGTGCGCTTCCCCAGGCGGATCGTCCCCATCTGCGTGAGTGAGCCGATGGGCTGCGCCAGGCCCCGGCGGATGGCCTCTACGCCCGCCACAAACGTGGTTGCCACCGCCCCCATGCCGGGGATCATCACTCCCAGCTTGCCCTTGGCCGGTTGAATCTGGCTGAATTTGCCGCTCGATTGCCGCTTCGCCATGAATTATGCTTTCGCTCTGCTTCGATCAGAGTTGGTTGGACAAACTCGGTATCTTCTCGTATCGAGAGCGCATTTGCAATCCGGATGACTGTGTCTCAAAAGATCGCCCTCATCACCGGCTCTTCCAGCGGCATCGGACTGTTGACCGCAGTGGAGCTGGCCCGCGGCGGCTATCGCGTGGTGGCTACCATGCGCGACCTCTCGCGCCGCAGCCGCCTCGACGAAGCCGCCGAGCGCGCCGGAGTCGCCGGGAAACTCGACATCCGCCTCCTGGACGTCACCGAGTTCGACGCCATTCCCGGCCTGGTCGAAGCCGTGGCGCGCGACCACGGCCGCATCGATGTGCTGGTGAACAACGCGGGCTTCGCCATGGCGGGTTTTGCCGAAGACATGCGCCTGGCTGAAATCCGCCAGCAGTTCGAAACCAACTTCTTCGCCCACGTGGCCATCACCAAGGCGGTGCTGCCGGTCATGCGACGGCAGCGTGCAGGGCACATCATCATGGTGTCATCGATCAGCGGGCGCGTCGGCCAGCCGGTGCTGAGCAGCTATTGCTCGTCGAAGTTTGCCCTGGAAGGATGGAGCGAGGCGCTGCGCATCGAGACCTTTTCGCTGGGTATCCGCGTGGTGCTGGTAGAGCCCGGCGCCTTCGGCACCGACATCTGGCAGCGCAACGCTAAGGTCGGCGAGGACGCCCTGCGCGACGATTCCCCCAACCGCCAGCGCGGCGCTCGCTTCGCTGAAATGGCGAAGAAGCTGCACAAGGCCGACGCCATCGTGGTGGCGCGGCTGATCGCCCGCATCGCCGACGATCCCAATCCCAAGCTGCGCTACCGCATCGGCTTCGACGCCCACCTGCAACGCTGGCTGCGCGCGCTTCTCCCCTGGCGAGCTTACGAGAAGTTGGTAGCCAAAGCGGTGAAGATAGATTGAGTCATTGATTCATTGAGTCATTGACAACCCTCGGCCCAATGGCTCAA
>JAHFUA010000074.1:2726-17480 GCA_023265315.1 Acidobacteriota bacterium
CAGGCGCGCAATGAACACCGCCGGGCTTCCCCAGCGGGCGAAGAAGTGGTCGGCCCAGTCGAGTTCCCGCCGACTGAGCAGGATGTAGGAGCCGTAGCGCTCGACCAGCGGCCGTCCGCCGAAGAAGCCGATCTCGTAGGCGATCACCGATCCCAGGTTGCAGCCGATGGCCCCGGCGGTCGCTACCCACAGCAGGTGGAAGCGCCCGGCATAGACCAGGTATCCGGAGAACGGCATGATCACTTCCGAAGGCAGCGGGATGCAGGCCGACTCGATGGCCATCAGGGCGACGATCCCCATGTATCCAGCCGAGGAGATCACGCCGATGATGAACGCGCTGAGAACAGAGATGGTGCGGGCAATCATGAAATATCAGTGGAAGATGTCATCCTAAGCGACCGAGGGCTCCCGCGCGTCTTCTCCGGCGCGGGAAACGGTCGCGAAGGATCTTGGTTCTTGACGGCAATGGTAATCTTGCCGACACTCAGAACTCCTGCCCGTCCTGCGCGAAGGTGTAGCCGGCGAGCGTGACGCCCTCGGCAGTCTTCTTGACGTGGACCCGAACGCTCTCGCTTGAGGTGCTGGAGTCGGCGGGGCGCAGCATGGCGTATTGCGCCAGCGCCTCCTTGTAAACCTTGGTGACCAGGAAGTTCTTCCCGCTCTGGTCGTGACGCCAGATTTGCCCCGGCTGAATGGCTTTGACGGCCATGAGCACAGAGTAGCGGCGCGGGGCGGGAAGGTCAAATCGCCATATCTTCGATTGTCATCCTGAGCGAAGTTGAGGCGGTTTGCGGGCGTCTGAGCCCGCAGGCAAAATCCCAAGCGCAGCGAAGGATCTCCAAGCCGTAGGCACGAGCGTGAGGACCTACACTCAAACGGCCAGGAGAGCAGGGCGTGAGCCCTGCGGTGTCGGCTTAGCACGTTATTGCGGCAGCTTCCCGCTCAGCAGCTCGCCCAGCTTGGCCGCCGGGCACCGCACCCCGATGTAGAACGTCCCGAAGGCGGCGTACACGGCGCTGACTTCGTCGAAGCGCATTTCGTAGATCAGCTTCTTGAAGATGAGGGGATCGTCGGCGAACAGGTCCACGCCCCACTCCCAGTCGTCGAAGCCGATGGAGCCGGTGATGATCTGCTGCACCTTGCCGGCATAGCGGCGGCCGACCTCGCCGTGCTCCGCCATCTGCCGCTGCCGCTCCTCGATGGGCAGGCGGTACCAGTTCTTGTCTTCCCCACGCTTGCGGTCCATGGGATAGAAGCAGAGGTAGCGCGCCGCCGGAATCTTGGGATAGAGCCGCGTGCGCATGGCTTCGCGCTGCCGGTTCATGTTGTCTTCCACCTCGCGGGCCCATTCCGGCGTGTGCGGCTCGATGCCGCGTTCGGCCAGCGAACGGTAGAGCTTGACGCTGGAGTCATAGAGCCCCAGCTCGATGACGGAGAGATAAGAAGTCGTGGGCTCGATGAAGGCGTGCAGCCTGAGGCTGTGCGAGCGCAGCTCGGCCGACTTCAGCTCGTCGAAGCTGTCGCGGAAGTGCACCAGCATGAGGTCGGCCTTGTGTCCGAGCACGGAGTAGATCGCGCTCTTCCCTGCTTCCTCGGCGGGAGCAAGCGCGGCGGCGGCTTCCTCGGCGACGGCCTTGCGCTCGGCCTCCGGCAGCGCCCGCCACGCCGTCCAGCGGAAGCGCGCCATGTTGTGGAGCACGCTCGAGCCTTCGATGGTCATCGGCACCTGCGCCATCTGTGCCGTCTCCAGGCCGGCCTTGCTTGCGGTCATGCGAGAACCCCCGTCTTCGCGGAATTGTAGCGGGTGTGGCATCCATTGTAATCTGTCTCGCCTACGGAGGATTCCCCTGATGGTGCGCGGCACGATCCCCCGCCAGCCCGCCAAGACCGGACGCCACGAAGGCGCCCGCCGCACGCCCAAGCCCGCGGCGCCGCCGCGGACGTTCACTCCCAAAGCCCTCGCGCCCAAACCCGCTCCCAAAATGACCCCGCGCGCCGCCAAGCCGGTCGCCAAATACGATCCGCTGGCGCCGGAGCGGGTGCGCGAGATCCTCAAGCGGCTGGACGAACGCTATCCCAAGGCCACTTGCGCGCTGCACCACCGGAGCGCCTGGGAGCTGCTGGTGGCCACTATTCTTTCGGCGCAATGCACCGACGTGCGCGTCAACTTGGTGACGCCAGTGCTGTTCCAGAAATATCCCAACGTCCAGCATTTCGCCGCGCTCAAGCCCGAGGAGCTCGAGCCCGACATCCGCTCCACCGGCTTCTTCCGCAACAAGTCGAAGTCGGTGGTGGGCGCGGCCAGGAAGCTGGTCAGCGATTTCGGCGGCGAAGTTCCCAACGATATGGAGAAGCTGCTCTCGCTGCCGGGCGTGGCGCGCAAGACCGCCAACGTCGTGCTCGGCACCTGGTTCCACCATGCCACCGGCGTAGTGGTGGACACGCACGTCACCCGCGTTTCACACCGCCTGGAGCTGACGCGCCAGGAGAATGCCGAGAAGATCGAGCAGGACCTGATGCGCATCGTGCCGCGCGAGCGCTGGATCGACTTCAGCCACCAGGTCATCTGGCACGGACGCCAGCTCTGCATGGCGCGCTCGCCCAAGTGCGCCGAGTGTCCGCTGGAAAGCCTCTGCCACGCCGCCGACAAGACCTGGAGCACGGTGGAGATTCACAAGGCGGCCAAGCCGTAACCCACGTGGGGCGGGCGCCCCTTCGACTTCGCTCAGGACAGGCTCTCGCCCCCCAAGCTGCGGAGCGGCGACCAGTCTCCATCTTCCTGTACACTTCCCTTCATGCGCATTCTGTTTGCATTTGTTATGTTTGTCTTCATGGCTACGAACCTGATTGCGGAGCAGAACGGCGCTGCAGCTGCCGTCATCACCGACCCACGGCAGATCCAGAGCAAGGGCAATCCTAACGTGCAGCAGTGGCAGCTCTCGATCGAGAAGCTGTACATGATCCGCCGCGTGGGCGGCACGGCCTGGTCGCCCGACGGCAAGCAGATCGGCTTCATCACGAACATCAGCGGCCGCAACAACCTGTGGCTGGCGCCGGCCGAGGGCGGCTGGCCGGTGCAGTTGACCATCAGCGAGCAGCGCCAGGCCTCGCCCGCCTGGTCGCCCGACGGCAAATGGATCGCCTACATCTCCGACCGCGATGGCGACGAGCAGTGGGACATCTTCCTGGTCTCGCCCGCGAACGGCGAGGTGGTCAACCTTACCAACACCCCCGAGATCTCGGAAGAGAGCCCGGCCTGGTCGCCGGACGGCCGGCATCTCGCGTACCAGGTGAAGCCCCGAACTTCATCCACCTTCGAGATCGACGTGATGGACATCCTCACCCGCAAGGTACGCCACCTCACCACGGGTACGCCCGCCGAGCTCGGCAACGTCGGCCCCATCTGGTCGCGCGATGGCAAGTGGATCGCCTACACTCAGCAGCACGCTGCCGGCAAGGACTCCAACATCTTCGTAGCCGAGGTGGCGACCGGCAAGAGCACGCTGCTCACCGCGCACCGAGGCGAGCACAACTTCAGCGCCGCCGACTGGTCTCCCGACGGCAAGAAGCTGCTCATCACTTCCAACGCCGGCAACGGCTACGACAACGTCGGACTGCTCGACGTGTTCTCGAACAAGATCGACTGGCTTACGCAGGACAAGTGGGAGGTCTCAGCCGGGTATTTCTCGCCCGACGGTCGCCAGGTCACTTGGACCGTCAACGTGGACGGCAATGTCCAGGTAGTGCTGCACGATCTCGCCGCGCGCCGGTCGCAGACGCTTCCCATCGCTGCGGGGGTGAATTCGCTGGGCGGCGCCGAGTCGGCATTCGCGCGCGATGGCTTGCGGCTGCTCTATTACCATAACGGCGCGGACTCGCCGAACGATGTCTGGGTCTACACCTTCGCCAGCAAGCGCTCGCACCAGGTGACGCACTCGCTGGTGGGCGGGGTGCGCTCGAGCGACCTGGTAAAGCCCTACCTCGTGCACTACCCGAGCACCGACGGCAAATGGACGATTTCCGCGTTCGTCTATGTGCCCTACAACATGCAGCGCGACGGACGCAACGCCGCGATGGTGTACGTGCACGGCGGACCGACGGCGCAGACGCTCAACGGCTTCGACCGCATCGTGCAATACCTGGCCAACGCCGGCTACCTGGTCATCGCGCCCAATTACCGCGGCTCGACCGGCTACGGCAAGGAGTTCATGGACGCCAATCGCTTCGACATGGGCGGCGGCGACCTGGCTGACGTGCTGGCCGCAGCCGAGTGGATCAAGAAATCCGGCTATCCGGATCCCAAAAAGATCGTGCTCATGGGCGGCAGCTACGGCGGCTACCTGACCATGATGGGGATCACGAAAGCGCCCGAGGAGTGGGCCGCGGGCGTGGCCATCGTGCCCTTCGTCAACTGGTTCACCGAAGTGAAGAACGAAGACCCCTTGCTCCAGCAGTACGACTTGGCCACCATGGGCGATCCGGAGAAGAACAAGGCGCTCTGGGAGGAACGCTCGCCCATCTTCTTCGTGGACCGCATCAAGGCGCCGCTGTTGTTGCTCGCCGGCGCCCACGATCCGCGCTGTCCCAAGGAGGAATCCGAACAGGTGGCCGAGGCCATCAAGAAGCGCGGAGGCGTAATGGAGCTGAAGGTCTACGAGAACGAGGGCCACGGCTTTGCCCGCATCGAGAATCAGATCGACGCCTACAAGCGTGTGGCCGAGTTCCTGAAAAAATACGTCCCGCCGGCCGATTGTGGCTGCACGCTGGAGTAGCGTTTAGCACTCAGCGGTCAGCTCCGAGCCTGTCATTCTTCCACCGACCAACGGGAGGCGGGAGAATCTGACGACAAGGCTCACACCACCAGTACCGGTCGCGCGGGCTTCGTTGTCAGATCCTCCGCTCGGCTTTGCCTCGCGAAGGATGACATTCTGGGGCCAGGACGCATCACCGGCGCGGCTGCTGGTGAATCCCGGCAGCCCATCGCGGTCCTCCTGCACCTTCCACCCAGTCCGCCGCATCCATTGCTCATGCACTCGATTGAATTCCTTTCCGGCCCACAGGCGTTGGACAATCACGCCCGGCTCGACGCCTATTCGCAGGCGGTGGTGTCGGCGGCCGACAAGGTGAGCCCCGCCGTGGTCAATGTAGAAGTGCGCCAGCGGGTGGCGACCCCTCAGGGCCCGCGCGAGGCCCGCGGCGGAGGCTCTGGCTTCGTCTTCACGCCGGATGGCTTTCTGCTTACCAATTCTCACGTAGTCCATGGCGCTGAGCGCATCGAGGTCTCGCTGGTGGACGGCCGCCGCTATCCGGCTACGCTCATCGGCGACGACCCCGGCACCGATCTCGCCGTGGTGCGCGTCAACGCTCCCGATCTCGCCACCGTGGAATTGGGTGACTCGAGCCAAGTGCGAGTCGGCCAACTGGTCGTCGCCATCGGCAATCCCCTGGGCTTTGAATCCAGCGTCACGGCGGGCGTGGTCAGCGCGCTGGGACGCTCGCTGCGCTCCAGTTCCAGCCGGCTGATCGACGACATCATTCAGACCGACGCCGCGCTCAATCCCGGCAACTCCGGGGGGCCGCTGGTCACCGCCGACGGCTGCGTGGTGGGGGTTAACACCGCCGCCATCCGCCCGGCGCAGGGCATATGCTTTGCCATCGGCATCAACACCGCCAAGTTCGTCGCCGGACGCCTCATCCGCGACGGTCGCATCCGGCGCAGCTACATCGGCGTGATCGGGCAGACCATTTCCCTGCGGCGCAACCTGGTACGCTTTCACGCGCTCGAGCAGGAGCGCGGCATTCTGGCGCTCTCAGTCGAACCGGCGAGCCCGGCGGCCGAGGCGGGTGTGCGCGAGCGCGACATCATCGTCTCTTTCGACGGGCAGCGCGTCGCCGGCATCGACGACTTGCAGCGCCTGCTCACCGACGTGCGCATCGGCGCGCTCACGCGGCTGACCGTGCTGCGCGGCGCGGAGAAGCTGGAGATCGCGGTCACGCCGGGCGAAACCCGCGAGCCCGCGCGCTAGGTGCAACAAGGAGCACCATGCACGAATTAGCCGCCGCCGCAGGCATCGCGATCATCGTGGCCGTGCTCTGGGAGGCCTTCGAGACCGTCGTTCTGCCTCGCCGGGTCACTCGCCATTTCCGCTTCACACGACTGTTCTACCGCGCCACCTGGAAACCGTGGGCCATTTTGCTGGGCCGCGTGCAGCCGGTGAAGCGCCGCGAGTCCTACCTGAGCTACTACGGCCCGCTGTCGCTGTTGGGATTGCTGGCGGTGTGGGCGGTGCTGCTGGTCATCGGCTTTGCTCTGGTGCACTGGGCCGCGGGATCGAGCATGAACGTAGCCACCACCGGCCTCCCCGGCGGATTCTGGACCGACCTCTACATGAGCGGCACCACCTTCTTCACCCTCGGCCTGGGCGACGTTACTCCGCGCAGCCCGCTGGCCCGCTTCGTCACCGTAGTGGAGTCGGGGATGGGCTTCGCTTTCCTGGCGCTGGTGATCGGCTACGTGCCCACCATCTATCAGGCGTTTTCCCGCCGCGAGGTCAACATCACGCTGCTGGATGCGCGCGCCGGCTCGCCGCCATCGGCGGTCGAACTGTTGCGGCGGCACGCCTCCGATCATGGCCGGGATGGGCTGCTTGATCTATTGCGCGATTGGGAGCGCTGGTCAGCCGAATTGCTGGAGAGCCACCTCTCCTATCCTGTGCTCTGCTATTTCCGCTCGCAACACGACAACCAAAACTGGCTGGCCGCACTGACTACCATCCTCGATACTTGCACGCTGGTGATCGTAGGAATGGAGAACGTGCCGCGTCGCCAGGCCCAGCTCACCTTCGCCGTGGCGCGCCACGCGGTGGTGGACCTGGCTCAGATCTTTCGCACTGCGCCGACGAGCGGACACGACCGGCGTGGTTCGGAGCAGGTGTCCGACCTCCGCGCCGCCCTGGCGGAAGCGGGATGGAAGCTGGAAGACGGCGGCGCCGCTGAGCAAAAGCTGGACGAGTTGCGCGCCATGTACGAGCCCTACGTCCGCGCTCTCGGCCACTACTTGCACTTCACGCTGCCGGGCTGGGTCCCGCCGGCCCGCCATCGCGATAACTGGCAGACCAGCGCCTGGGGACGCATCTCCGGCGGCATCGCCGATGCGGCCTCAGTCGAAGCCCGGCAGGATGACCACTTCTGACGGTGCGCTATTTCCGCTCGGCCAGCGCCTTCACCAGACCGGGGATGGTGTATTCCTTGGCCTCCACATCGACCGGCAGGCCCAGTTCGCGCAGCGTGGCCGAGGTCACAGGGCCGATGGAGGCGATGGCGATGCCATGAAGCGACTGGGCTGGATCGCCAGGGCCGAGCAGGGCCACGAAGTTTCTTGCGGTCGATGAGCTGGTGAAGGTGATCGCTGTTGGACGCTGGCGGGGATCGTGGAGCGCCTTCTTCAGGCGCGCACGCGATTCTTCCGGCACTACCGTCTCATAGGCCTCGACCACGTGCACGCGCGCGCCCGCCTTCCGCAGCTCCTCCGGGATCACGTCGCGCGCCACCTTGGCCCGCACCAGCAGCACGCGCTTGCCGCGTACCTGCTCCCACAGCGCTTCCACCACCGACTCCGCGACGTATTTCTCCGGCACCACGTCCACCGGCAGGCCGTGCTCTTCGATTTTCTCGCGCGTGGCCGGGCCGATGGCGGCAATGTCCAGGTGCAGCAGCTTCTCCGGGCCGAATCCCAGCGTCTGCATGCGCGCGAACAGCGCCTCGACACCGTTGACGCTGGTCAGGATGAGCCAGTCGTAATTCTCGATGTTGTTGAGCGTAGCATCGAGCGCTACGTAAGACGCCGGCGGACGGATCTCGATGGCGGGGATCTCGACGACCGTGGCCCCCAGCGCTTCCAGTTCCTCGGCCAGGCTGCCGGCCTGGTCCTGGGCGCGGGTGATGAGCACGCGCTCGCCCGCCAGCGGCTTCGCGGCCGGGTGCTGACGCCTGGGATGGGATTTGCCGCTCACGGTTGTTGCGGCGCCGCCACCGCCTCCCCATACACCGCCCGCAGGATGGCTTCGGCGCCACGCGCGAGCAGAGTCTTGCCCACGCGCGCGCCCAGCTCTTCGGGATCGTCGCCCGACTGCTGGTCGCGCAGCACCTCGGTGCCATCGGGCTGGGCCACGACGGCGGTGAGTCTCAGCGTGCCGTCCACAGCTTCGGCATACGCGCCGATGGGTACCTGGCAGCCACCGCCGAGTTTTCGTAGCAGAGCGCGTTCGGCGGCGGTCGCGCGGCGGGCGGCGTGGTCGTCAAGGAACGCCACCTCCTTCTGGGTGGCGGCATCGTCCGCCCGCGCCTCGATCCCCAGCGCTCCCTGCCCCACCGCCGGGCACATGACTTCTACGGGCAGGACTTCACGCACGCACTCGGTGCGTCCCAGGCGATTGAGGCCGGCGGCGGCCAGGATGATAGCGTCGAACTCTCCGCTCTCGAGCTTCCGTAGCCGCGTGTCCACATTGCCGCGGAGGGGAAAGATGTTCAGATCGGGCCGCACCGACTTGATCTGTGCCTGCCGCCGGAGGCTGCTGGTGCCCACGCGTCCGCCTTTTGGCAGCTCGGTCAAACGGTTGTAGCGCAGGGAGAGGAAGACGTCGCGCGGGTCCTGCCGCTTCATCACCGCAGCCAGCGTGAACGTGGGCGCGAGTTCCGTCGGCAGGTCTTTCAGGCTGTGGACGGCCAAATCCACTCGGCCTTCCGCCAGCGCCTCTTCGATCTCCTTGGTGAACATGCCCTTGGTCCCGACCTGCGCCAGAGCGACTTCGGTGATCTTGTCGCCCGTGGTCTTGATGACCTTGATCTCGACTTCATGCCCGCGCGCGCGCAGCAGGCTGGAGACGTAGTTGGCCTGCCACAAGGCCAGTTGCGATCCGCGCGAGCCGATGCGCAGCTTCGGCATCTAACCCCTTTCAACCAAAAAGGACACGGAGAAACAGGGAGGAAATGCCATTGTGATTTTCCTCGGTGGTCCTCTGTGCCCTCTGTGGTTAATCATCGGTCGAGCCGCTCTTGGCGGCCTTGGCGGCGGCGTCTTCCAGATTGAAGATGCGGCGGATCAGCTCCACCAGGGGACCTTCGCCCTGTTCGCGCGCCGCACTCTTCAGCGTGGTGATGGGGGTGTGGAGGATCTTGTTGACGATGCTGCGGGTAAGCGCCTCGATGGCCGCTTCCTGCTCGGGCGTGACCTGGCCGAAGCGTCCGCGCAGGCGTTCGACTTCCGCCTGGCGGATGTTCTCCAGATGCTCCTGCAGCGAGACGATGGTGGGCACGACATGGCTGCTCTGCACGCGCGCCGCGAAGCGCTCGACTTCAAGGTTGATGATTTCCTCGGCGCGCTCCGCCTCCTTCTTGCGGTCGGCCACGTGCACTGCCGCCACCTGCTGCAGGTCGTCAATGTCATAGACGAAGATGCCGTCCAGTTCGTTCATCGCCGGATCGACGTCGCGCGGCACGGCGATGTCGATGAAGAACATGGGACGGTTCTTGCGCCGGGCCAGGAAGCGCTCGCCGTGCTCGCGGCGGAAGATGGTATGCGGCGCCCCGGTGGAGGTGATGACGATGTCGGCCTTGTCGGCCGTCTCGTAGAGCTTGTCGAAATGGATGGCTTGGCCGCGGAAGCGCTCCGCCATCTCCAGCGCCTTCTCGTAGGTGCGGTTGGCCACGAAGATGGCGGCGGCGCCGTGCGCCAGCAGGTGCCGCGCCGCCAGCTCGCTCATCTTCCCCGCCCCGATCAGGTACACGGCGCGCCCCTCGAGCGAGCCGAAGATCTTCTGCGCCAGCTCCACCGCGACGGATGCCACCGACACTGCCGAGGCGCCGATGGCGGTCTCCGAGCGCACCCGCTTGGCCACCGCGAAGGCGCGGGTGACCAGCGCGTCCAGGTGGGAGTTGATGGCGCCCACACCGCGCGCCACTGCGTACGCCTGCTTCACCTGTCCCAGGATCTGCGGCTCACCCACCACCATCGAATCCAGGCTGGAGGTGACGCGGAACAAGTGCCGCACCGCCTCGCGCTCGCGGTGCTCGTAGAGGTGCTGCTCCACCGTGCAGGGCTCGACCTGGAAATATTCACGGATGAAGCTGCGCAGGTCGGCGGTGCCGTTCTGCGCGCGCGCCACCAGCTCCACCCGGTTGCAGGTGGAGACGATCATCGCTTCCTCGATGCCGGGTTGCCCGGCCAGCCGCTTGGTGGCTTCCGGCAGGCGCGACTCGGGGATGGCCAGCCGCTCCCGCACCTCGACCGGGGCCGTCTTGTGGTTCACGCCGATGAGCAGGAAGCGGTTCATGGGGCGATAAACCTGTGCACTCCGCTCACGTAGTTCGCCGCCCAGGCCAGGATGGCCGCCAGGAAGGCGAAAGTGGAAAGATACGCCGCCCGCCGCCCGCGCCAGCCTGCGTTCCAGCGCGTGTACACCAGCAGCATGTACACCGCGTACATCAGCAGCGAGAGCACGATCTTGGGATCCAGAAAGTAACGCGATCCGAACTCCGCCTGCGCGATCACCGATCCGGCGATGATCCCAAAGGTCATGAAGGGGAAGCCGAGCAGGAGCGAGCGGTAGCCCATCTGGTCGATGACTTCCAGCGCCGGCAGCCGCGACATCAGGCTGCCCGGATGCTTCGACTTCAGCGTCCGCTCCTGCAGCAGGTAGAGCAGGCTGGCGGCGAAGCTGAAGAACAGCGCCGCGTAGCCGGTGAAGATCAGCGCGATGTGCACCAGGATCCACCCGCTGCGCAGCACCGGCGAAGTGAACTGCGGCGGCTTTAGCCCCACCGCCGCCGAGAACGTCAGCAGAAAGACCAGAGGGAAGACGAAGATCCCCGGGGCAGTGGTGCGGTAGCGCAAATACACCCCGGTGAAGAACACCATGATGAGGAACGCCAGCAGGGATTCCGAGGTGTGGATCGAATCCGGGGTCAGCCGGCCCACGTTAATGTAGTGCTCGGTGAGGGAGACGAAGTGCAGCACGAAGCCGATGCCGATCACCGGCATGATGAGGCGTGCCAGGATCTCGTGGCGGCGGGCCAGGGCCAGCAGGGCATACAGAAGTCCCAGGCCATAAAAGCCCACCGCGACTCGCAACCAGAACAGGGGCATAAATTCTCGGTTCCGCCGCGCAGACCGGCCCCACTCCCGGACGGGCTGCCCCAAAAGCGGAACGATCAAGGAATTATAGTAGCTGGCGGGCTCGACCGGGCAGTAGGCGCGCAATCACAGGGACATGTGAGCGCCGTCACACCGGCCATGCCCGCCGGGGCCAGGGGTCTATGCAGAGTTCGAGAACGCGTTTAACCGTAGCCGATGATCCGCGGAGGGTCGCCCAGGCTCGCGCCAAGGAGTAGCCCTAACCCTGAGGCCCTTAATCTAGCCCCAGCGGCTCGAGCAACTCCTCGATGTTCTCGCCGTCGATCACCAGCCGCCGGCCGTGCTCGATCATCCCTTCGACGACCTCGTCAAACGCCCGCAGCAGGCGCATCTTGGCGGCGGCGTACTGTTCCGTGCCGGTGAGTTGGCGGCCGTGCTCGGCGGCCCAGGCCCGAAGCGCTTCCGGCTTCAGGAGCACGCTTGCAGCGAAGGTGGTCTTGCGGTCGGCGGTGACGTCGAAGATGAACTCGATGGCCCCTGCCTCCGGCGGCGGCGCCGTGCGCTTCCCAACGAAGTAGTACTGGTACACGTAGCCGGTCGCTCCGGTGTAGGTCTTCATGCGGCGGACGGGAGGCCCGGACTCTGGCTTCACGACAACAGTGTATAACGCTCGCCAGCGGCCGCGGGCTTATGCCATATAATCCTGGCGATGAAATGTTAAGGAGATTGCGATGGCTGAACCGACCTACGAGGAGCTGAAGGCACGGCTGGCGGAACTGGAGCGAAAGAGCACACGAGCGGGTACGCTGGAATTCAAAGTCGGTGAAAAAGGAGGCGTCAGCGTATACGGTCTCGGCCGCTTTCCAGTGACGCTCTACTATGAACAGTGGATCCGTTTGCTGAACACCGCTCAGGACCTGCGGGCCTTCCTTGAAAGCAACAAGGACAAACTGAAGCTGAAGCAGAAGTGACACCGGGGGCCCGTGATGGGACCTGCAGAAGTCATTTTTTGCGTCCAGACCACCTGCCGGCGCTTGCCAACCTCCGCCGAAAAGCCTATAGTCCGCGCTGCATTTCGACTGCAACTCGAGAGGGAGAGAAAAAGATGCACAAATTCTTGTTCGTGGTGTTTTCCCTGCTGTTGTTCGCAGCCGCGGCGATGGCCCAGGGAAAGGTTGACACAAAGTGGCACTGCCCGAAACCAGCGGCGGAGCACAAGTTCAACGTTGGCGACATGCCGGATCACACCTATTCGATCCTCCAGGGAACCTGTAACGGAACGTCAAGCGGGAAAGACTTCGTCGAAAAGACCGGCGACTATACGGAATTCCAGGAGACGTGGAAAGCGTCCATGAGCGGGCATGGTCGCTTCAACGTGACGATGGACAACGGAGACAAGGTTTACTACACCTATGAAACATCAGGCCCAACCGACATCACGAAACCGGTCTCCAACAAATGGACGATCCACAGCGGTACGGGAAAGCACAAGGGCGTCAAGGGTTCCGGGACCTGCTCCGGAAAGAACAATGCAGACGGCTCTTCTGACTGGCACTGTACCGGCACGTATTCGATGGGCAAGTAAGCCGGCGGGCAAGCCCATGACGGGCGCTAGCCTTGACCGAGGCTGCCCCACCCTTCGCGGTTTTCAAAGGGTGGGGATTTTTTACAGTCCGGCGTACGTCGCGCGCTTCAGAAACTCGCCCTGGCCGGCGCGGCCCAGAAATCTGCCGCCTTCCACGACCACTCGCCCGCGGGAGAGCACCACGTCCGGCATGCCTGTGACTTTGATCCCCTCGAACATGGAGTAATCCACGCGCATGTGATGGGTCTTGGCGCTGATGGTGTGCTGGCGCTTGGGATCGAAGATCACCAGATCGGCGTCGCTGCCCACGGCGATCGTCCCCTTGCGCGGGTAGAGGCCGAAGAGCTTGGCGGGCGTGGTCGCGACCAATTCGACGAAGCGGTTCAGGCTGAAGCGACCCTGCGCTACGCCGCCCGAGTACACCAGGCTCATGCGGTGCTCGATGCCGGGACCACCGTTGGGAATCTTGGTGAAGTCGCCCATCCCCAATTCCTTCTGCTCCTTGTAGCAGAAGGGGCAGTGGTCGGTGGAGACCACTTGCAAATGGTCATTCCTCAGCCCCTGCCACAGCTTTTCCTGGTGCCACTTCTCGCGCAGCGGCGGGGTGAAGACGTACTTCGCGCCCTCGAAGCCGGGCACGTCGAAATTCTCGATCGAAAGATAAAGATATTGCGGACAGGTCTCGGCATAGACGGGGAGGCCGCGATCGCGGGCTTCGCGGACCTTCTCCAGCGCGTCATTGCAACTGAGGTGAACGATGTACACGGGCGCACCGGCCATCTCCGCCAGCGCGATGGCGCGCGCTGTGGCTTCGGCTTCCGCCGTGGTGGGACGGGTGAGCGCGTGGTACTTGGGCGCGGTCTTGCCCTCGGCCAGCGCCTGCTTGACGATCACGTCAATGGCGCCGCCGTTCTCCGCGTGCATGCAAATCATCGCGCCCGTCTGGGCGGCGCTGCGGAAGGCCTTGAAGATAGAGCCGTCGTCCAGCATTAACACACCGGGATAGGCCATGAACAGCTTGAAGCTGCTGACCCCGTCGCGCACGAGCGCGGGCATCTCCTCCAGTTGCGCGTCGGGCAGGTCGGTGATGATGCAGTGGAAGGAGTAATCGCTAGTGGCCTTGGGCGCGGCCTTCTGCATCCAGGTGTCGAAGGCGGTGCGCAGCGACTGGCCTTTGTACTGGATGGCGAAGTCGATCAAGGTAGTGGTCCCGCCGAAGAGGGCGGCGCGGGTGCCGGTCTCGAAATCATCTGAGGTTATGGTGCCGCCGAAGGGCATGTCGAGATGGGTGTGCACGTCGATGCCGCCGGGAAAGACGTACTTGCCGCCGGCTTCGATCACGCGGCCGGCGTTCTCGCGCGGCAGGCTGCGACCGATGGCGACGATTTTCCCGGCTTCGATGGCGACGTCGGCGGCGTAGGTGTCAGTGGCGGTCACCACCGTGCCATTGGCGATGACGGTGTCGAACGCCATTCTCTCCCTCCCTTGGACTCGTGGTGGTTACCGAGATGCCGCTCGATTTTATGCTATATTTCCGCCACTTTTCCTCATTGGGGGCGTGGGCCGCATGAAATTTGGGATCACTTTCAAGCCGGACATGACGGTGGAGCGCATCCTCCGTTTGACGCGCCAAGCGGAGCAGGCCGGTTTCGAGTACGTCTGGATCTTCGACTCGCACGTGCTGTGGATGGACCCATATCCGCTGATGACCTTGATGGCCGCCAACACGCGCCACATGCGCATCGGGCCGTGCGTCACCAATCCGGCGGTGCGCGACATCACCGTGACCGCCAGCCTGTTCGCCACGCTGAACCTGATCTCCGGCGGGCGCATGGAGTTGGGCATCGGACGCGGCGACAGTTCACGCCGCGTGCTGGGCAAAAAGCCCGTCACTCCTAAAGAGCTGGAAGAAGCGATCCGGACCTTCCGCGATCTGACCTCGGGGCGCGAAATCCAGTATGACGGCCAGCCCACGCGCCTCACCTGGGCCGAGGGATCGCCGCCGGTTTGGGTCGCAGGCTACGGGCCCAAGGTGCTG
>JAHFUA010000075.1 GCA_023265315.1 Acidobacteriota bacterium
GGTGCGCGATTAGCGCAGGAGCTTGACGCGTATTCCGGAGCGTCTGCGCCGCAGAACCTCGAAAGCAACAGAATGGCGCGCCCTGAGAGATTCGAACTCCCGACCTTCTGGTTCGTAGCCAGACGCTCTATCCAACTGAGCTAAGGGCGCGCGTGGCAATCAGAATTATAACAAACGCAGATGGCGCCCCCCGCTCCCTCGCTCCCGAACCTGGGTTCCCCGGCAAACCTGATTTTGGTTTGCTGGGATGGTGGAACCAGCAAAGTAAATCTTTCTCGGCAGGCTGAAATTCCTTCTTGATCCGCCTTAAGCGTGGCGAGCTAAGTGCCGCCTTATCAATGACGTGGATTCTGGTATGGTGTGTGCTCTAGGGTAGGGCAGACGAAGTGGCGCGCAATAGGGGCACTCTTGAGAATTAACTTCGGCCAGAGGTTTTCTTGAGTGCCTCTCTTGCTTTGGTTACCAGCCTGAAGTTCCGCTTCCAAGTTCCCAGTCGGCTACCCGGGTTACGCCTCGGACTGACTGCGGCTTCTATGCCAGCCTGACCCTCCCCCAGCTCACACCAGCGCCACTTTGTCGCGTATATCTAGGCCGGCGCGGCGGAGCAGGGCAGCGACCGTGTTCTCGCAGAGGCGGCTGGCATCATACTCGACCCGCACCGCGAGCCCGTCGTCATCGAAGCTGATCTTGCGGATGCCGTACACCTCGCGCACCTGGTAGATGGCCTGCATCTCGGGTGCGCCTGGCCGGCGGCCCAGGCGGAAGACTACGTCCAGCGCGGTCATGGTCTTTCCTCGGAACCGATCTCTAAACCAACCCCCTCTAATATACAGTCGCAACTGAAATTTCTGACTTGCGATGTCTGTCCGCGCGGTAGAGACGCAGCGCTGCGTGTGTAATAGAATTCATCCCCGGTCAGCGAGTTGCGGATGAGATGAGCACGCACCCCGAGAATCCAGCGAGAGTCAAAGACCCGGTCTGCGGGATGATGGTGGATCCGGCGACGGCGCACGGAGGCTCGCTCGAGCACGCCGGCAAGACGTACTACTTCTGCAGCCCGCGCTGTGCGGAGAGTTTCCGCGCCGAGCCCGCGAAATATCTCAGCCCTGATTACAAGCCCGCCGGCATGCACGGCATGGGTATGGTCGCGATCGGCGGGATCAAGCCTGCACCCGTCTCCCCGCCCGGACCGCCGCCGCCCGCGAAGGCCGCCCCGTCCGCAAAAATCCGCTACATCTGTCCGATGGACCCGGAGGTCAGCGAGAGCAAGCCGGGAGCATGTCCGATCTGCGGCATGGCGCTCGAGCCCGCAGTGCCGGCGGCGCCGCAGGTGCGCACCGAGTACACCTGCCCCATGCACCCGGAGATCGTGCGCTCGGCGCCGGGCGCGTGTCCCATCTGCGGCATGGCGCTTGAGCCGCGCACTATCACGCCCGAGCCGGAGCGCGATCCCGAATTCGAAAGCATGACGCGCCGCTTCTGGATCGGCCTGGCGCTGACGGCGCCGCTGCTCGTGATCTCCATGGCCGGCATGTTCCTGCACTTCATCCCGGCGAGCGCCTCGGTGTGGATTCAGTTCGCGCTGGCGACGCCGGTGGTGGTGTGGGGAGCGTGGCCGTTCTTCGCCCGCGGCTGGAAATCGCTGCGCACCCGGCACCTTAACATGTTCACGCTGATTGGGCTCGGCATCTTCGTGGCCTTCGCCTACAGCGTGGTGGCGACGCTGGCGCCGGGAATCTTTCCGCCGTCGTTCCGCGGGCACAGCGGCAAGCCCGACGTCTATTACGAAGCCGCCGCCGCGATCACCGTGCTGGTCCTCCTCGGACAAGTCCTCGAACTGCGGGCGCGCAGCCGCACCGGGGCTGCCATCCGCGCGCTGCTCGATCTGGCGCCGAAGATGGCGCGCCGTATCGAAGCTGACGCTACCGAGCGCGACATCCCGCTCGACCAAGTCCGCCCCGGAGATCGCCTGCGCGTGCGTCCCGGCGAAAAGGTCCCGGTGGATGGCGTGGTGCTGGAAGGGGCGAGCGCGGTGGATGAATCTATGGTCACTGGCGAGTCGGTGCCGGTGGAGAAGACGGCGGACAGCCGGCTGATTGGCGCCACTGTCAACGGCACCGGCTCGATGATCATGCGCGCCGAGCGCGTGGGCAGCGAAACCCTGCTGGCGCAGATCGTCAAGATGGTCGCAGAAGCGCAGCGCAGCCGCGCTCCCATCCAGCGGCTGGCCGACAAGGTCTCGGGATACTTCGTGCCCGCGGTGATGACGATCGCCGTGCTTACCTTCATCGTGTGGGGACTTCTCGGCCCGGAGCCGCGCATGGCGCATGGGCTGGTGAACGCGGTAGCGGTGCTGATCATCGCTTGCCCGTGCGCCCTGGGACTGGCCACGCCCATGGCCATCATGGTCGGAACCGGACGTGGCGCCCGCGCCGGCGTGCTGGTGCGCAACGCCGAAGCCCTCGAAACCATGGAGAAGGTGGACACGCTGGTGGTGGACAAGACCGGTACGCTGACGGAAGGGAAGCCGCGGCTGATCTCGGTGGTGACGGTCTCCGGCCTCAGCGAGCCGGAACTGCTGCGGCTGGTCGCGAGCCTGGAGCGCGCCAGCGAGCATCCCCTGGCGGCCGCGATCACCGCCGGCGCGAGCGAGCGCGGCGTCGAGCTCGTCGAAGCCGGAGAATTCCGCTCGCTTACGGGCCGCGGCGTGGCTGGACGAGTCGAGGGCAGGGAAGTGGCGGTTGGCAATCAAGCGTTGCTGGATGAATTAGGGATCGCCGGCGGTGAGCTGGCAAGGCACGCCGAAGAGCTTCGCCACGAAGGGCAGACCGTGATGCTGGTTGCGATCGACGGCAAGCCCGCGGGCCTGGTGGGCGTTGCCGATCCGGTTAAAGCCTCGAGCGTGGAAGCTATCCGCGAGTTGCGCGTGCAGGGCATCCGCATCGTCATGCTTACCGGGGACAGCCGCACTACGGCGGAGGCGGTCGCGCGCAAGCTCGGTATCGAGGAATTCGAGGCCGAAGTCCTGCCCGATAAGAAAGCGGAAGTGGTGAAGCGGTTGCAAGCCGAGGGCCGCACGGTGGCCATGGCAGGAGACGGCATCAACGACGCGCCCGCGCTGGCCCAGGCGCACGTCGGCATCGCCATGGGCACCGGCACGGACATCGCCATGGAAAGCGGCGGCGTCACGCTGCTCAAGGGCGATCTGCGCGGCGTAGTGCGTGCCCGCCGGCTCAGCCAGGCGGTGATGCGCAACATCCGCCAGAACCTGTTCTTCGCGTTTATCTACAACTCGCTGGGCGTGCCGGTGGCGGCGGGCGTGCTGTATCCGTTCTTCGGACTGCTGCTGAGCCCGATCATCGCCGCGGCAGCGATGAGCTTCAGCTCGGTGTCGGTGATCTCGAACTCGTTGCGCTTGCGCGGGCTGAAGCTGTAAGGTCGTCGGCTGTCGGGCGTCGGCCATCGGCCTAGGAGATTTTGCCGACGACCGACGACGACCGACCGACGACCTTAAAGTTTTACTTTAAAGCTTGTTCAGGTACTCGACCACGTCCGGCCTTGCCCAGTCTACCGGCCCGATGAACTTGCGCTGCACCACCCCCTGGCGGTCGATGATGTAGGTCTCGGGAAACTTGAATGTCCCGTAGAGTTCGTTGGATTTCTGTTGCGGGTCGCGCACGGTGAGCAGGTCTACGTTGTTCTTCTTGAGGAACGTGCGGTAACTGCGCTCGTCCTCGTCCACGCTGACGGCCAGCACCACTACCCGGTCTTTGAGGTTCGATTGCAGCTTGACCAGCGACGGCATCTCCTCGACACAGGGCGGACACCAGGTGGCCCAGAAGTTCAGCACCACGACTTTTCCGCGGAAATCGTGCAGTGAGACCTTGCGGTCGGCGTCCTGCACCGTGAAGTCGGGCGCCACGCGGCCCACCAGGGTTGGTTGCGAGCCGCGGTTGCAGCCCGCGACGAACATTAGGACCAGAACAAACAAGACCGGGATTCTGCGCATCACCACCTATAATAGAAGGTTTCGGGATGAGTATGCAGCCTCCACCGTCAGAGTCGGCGCAACCGGAAGTGTCGGTGATCGTGCCCGCACGCGACGAAGAGGCCAGCCTCGGCACGTGCCTCGAATCGCTGGCCGGGCAGCAAGGCGTCTCGTTCGAGATCATCGTGGTGGATGACGGCTCGGCCGACCGCACCGCCGCCATCGCGCGCTCGTTTGCCGGGGTCAAGTTGGTCGAAGCCGGTCCGCTGCCTGATGGCTGGTCCGGAAAGTCGAACGCGCTGTGGACCGGCGCGCAGCTCGCGCGTGGCCACTGGCTGCTGTTCACCGACGCCGATACTGTCCACCTGCCGCGGTCGCTCGCGCGCTCACTCGAGGAAGCGAAGCGTCATGGAGCGGAGATGCTCTCCTACTCGCCGGCGCAGGAGCTGCACGGATTCATCGAGCGCGCCGTGATGCCGGTGATCTTCGCCGAGCTGGCGGCGAAGTATAAGCCGCGCGAGGTCAGCGATCCGAACTCACCGGCCGCAGCCGCCAACGGCCAGTATCTGCTGATCGCCCGCGAAGCCTACAATGCCATCGGCGGGCACGCGGCCATTGCCACGTGTCTTCTCGAAGATGTGGAGCTGGCGCGCGCGGTAAAGTGCTGCGGGCGCAGGATCCGCTTCCGCTTTGGCGGCGATGCGGTGCGCACTCGCATGTATCGCAGCTTCGCGCAGCTCGCGGAGGGCTGGACCAAAAATCTGGCGCTCCTGTTCAAAGCTCCGGCGCGGCTGGCACTCAGGCGATTGCTGGAATTCCTGGCGATCGTCTGCGGGCTGGCGCTGGCCGCGCTGGCGCTGAGCCTGGGCGACGCGCCGCCGGCGGCGCTGATGGGAATCTCAGTCGCGCTGATCTATCTCGCATTCCTGCTGCGCATCCGGAAAGCGCACGCCGGCGCAGTGTCCACCGCGCTGGCCATCCTTGGCCTGCCGATTTTCTCGTATCTTTTGCTGCGCTCGAAGCTCTATTACAAGTGGCGCAGGAGCGTGACGTGGAAGGGACGGCGCTATTCAACCCAAGTCTCCAGCCCGCAGGAAGAACGGCGGACGAGCGCGCGTCCCACAGGGGAACGATGGTCTATCTGACGCGGCGGGCGGAGTTTTCCGCTTCGCACTACTATCACAACCCGGAGTTCACACCGGAAGAGAACCGGCGCATCTTCGGCAAGTGCAACAATCCGCACGGCCACGGGCACAACTACACGCTGGAGGTGACGGTGCGCGGCCCGGTGGACCCGCGCTCCGGGTTTGTCATGGACCTGGCGGAGCTGAAGGAAGTCCTGAACCGCGAGGTGCTGGACGCTATGGATCACCGCTTTCTCAACAAGGAAGTGCCGGAATTTCGCGACCGCATCCCCACCACCGAGAACCTGGCCATCGCCATCTGGCGGCGCCTCCAGCCCAAGCTGAAGGTGGCTGAGCTGCACCGCGTGCGCGTGTTCGAAACACCCGACCTGTTCGTGGACTACTACGGAGAGCCATGAAGGCGCACCTCACCCGCCGCTACCGCTTTTCCGCCTCGCACCGGCTCCACAGTACGGAGATGTCGGAAGAGGAGAACCGCCGCGTGTACGGCAAGTGCAACAACCCCTACGGCCACGGGCACAACTACGCGCTCGAGGTCACGGTTGCAGGCCAAGTCGATGCGCGCACCGGGATGGTCTGCGACTTGGTGGAGCTCGATGATTTCGTGGGGCGCGAGGTGCTGGAGCGCTTCGGGCACGAGAATCTGAATACCCTGGCGCTCTTCGAGCACCTGGTGCCCACCACCGAGAACCTGTGCGCCGAGATCTATCGTGTGCTGGCGGGCGGCTTCCGCACCGCCGCGGTGGAGAAAGTGCGCCTGGAAGAAACCATGATGAATTCGTTCGAATACTGCGGCGATGCGGAACTGGGGACGGGCCGATGCGTGCAACTTTAACTGGCAGGCAGGTGAGTTGTTGCAGACATCGCCACTTCACGCAACGCTGTCATCCTTCGCGAGGCAAAGCCGAGCGGAGGATCTGACGGAAATACCGGCGCCACCGATGCAGGTGGTGCTGCCCCCATCGGCAGATTCTCCCGCCTCCCTTCGGTCGGCGGAAGAATGACAGTTTTCAGGTTACGTGACGTCGGCCCAGTTGGCCTTCAAGAGGGAGAGCACATGAAAAGGGAATTGGAACCGGTCAGCCTTACCAGCGCCAGCATGCAGGAGCTATTGCGCGAGTTGATCGTGCGCCTGGGCGAGGACCCCGGCCGCGACGGCCTGTTGCGCACCCCCGAGCGCATGCAGCGCTCGCTGGAGTATCTAACCAAGGGCTACCGCGAAGACCCCGAAAAGCTCTTAAAGGGCGCGCTCTTCAACGTGGACTATGATGAGATGGTGATCGTGAAAGATATCGAGATGTTCAGCCTGTGCGAGCACCATCTGCTGCCGTTCTTCGGCAAGGTGCACGTGGCCTACATCCCCAAAGGCAAGGTGATCGGGCTGAGCAAGCTGCCGCGGCTGATCGACATCTTCGCGCGCCGCCTGCAGGTGCAGGAGCGGCTGACCACGCAGATCGCGGAAACCATCCAGCGAGCCATCGAGCCGCAGGGCGTGGGCGTGGTGATCGAGGCGCGGCACCTGTGCATGATGATGCGCGGGGTCGAGAAGCAGCATTCCGCGGCGGTAACCTCGTCCATGCTGGGCGCCTTCCGCGAAGAGAAAGAGACGCGCGACGAGTTCCTGTCGCTGATCCGCGGGAAGGGAATGAACGGGAGCTGACCTCGTGGTGGAGCAGGGCTTCAGCCCTGCATAATTGGAGCATCAATAGCGTCCGGCTTTAGCCGCTGGGGGTAAACCTCAGGGGCTGAAGCCCACAATTCATAGGATCTCATGGTTGCAGGCCTAAAGGCCTGCTCCACCCTTGCGAATAATCCTGGCCTTGGCACGACTGAAGCCCGACCAGAACCTATGCCTGCCCGCTTACGCCGCTCGAAAAGCTCAGATTCTCTGCACGGCCAAATCGCCGCAGTCACCGGTGCCAGCCGCGGAATCGGACTGGCCATCGCTCAGGCTCTGGCCGATGCCGGATGCCAGGTTGCCCTGGCCGCGCGCTTCCGCGACGCGCGCCAGATCAGCCACATTCGACAAAAACTCGGTGCCGATACCTTCGCCGAGCCATGCGACGTGCGCGACGAGCGCTCGGTCAGCGCCTTTTTTGCTGCGGTGAAACAACGCTTCGGCCGCGTGGATGTGCTGGTCAACAACGCGGGCATCGGCGGCCCCAGCCGCAAGGTCGCTCAGCTCTCGCTTGCGGACTGGCGCGAGGTGATCGAAACCAACCTTAGCGGAATGTTTTTGTGCACGCGGGCGGCCCTGCCGCTGATGAAGCGCGGCTCGAGCATCGTCAACAATCTCTCGGTCTCGGCTAAGGGGGTATTCCCCGGCATGGCGGCGTACAACGCTTCCAAGCACGGCGCTGCGGGCTTTACCAATACCTTGCGCGAGGAGTTGCGCGAGCAAAGAATCCGCGTAATCGGGCTTTACCCGGGCGCCACCGATACCGCCATCTGGGAGCAGTTCTGGCCGCAGGCGCCGCGCCAGCGCATGATCTCACCCGAAACGATCGCGCGGGCGGTGGTGTTCGCCCTCAGCCTGCCTCCCGGGGCCACGGTGGAGGAGCTGGTGATCGCGCCCACCGGCGGCGCGCTCTGACCTCACCATTACCCACGTAATGGGAGACGTAGCAAGCTACGTCTCTATACGGCCCAACCTGCTTTACAATGCGATCATCATGCGCCGTACCGACGAGCCCCGCTACGACTTCAAGCCCCGCCAGCGCACCACGCAGATCATCTATGGCGAACGCCAGCACCTGCGGGCGGTCCTGGTTTCCATCCGCAACTTCCAGCACCAGTACCGCGCCCTGGACCGCGAGACCGAGGCGCTGCACCGCATGATCGACGCGCGCACCGTCGAGCTCAACCACATCAACCACAACTTCGACGAAAACCTCAAGCAGGCGCGCGATGCCGACGCCACCCCGGAACAGTTGGCCGGGCTGGCCCAGGCCGCGCCCGAAGACGACTGGCTGCTGCTGCGCACCATCGCTGAGCATCCGCACACACCCCCGGAGGTGCTGGCGCGGCTGGCCTCGCATCCCTACCAAGCGGTCCGCGAGAACATTGCGCGGCATCCGCAGGCCGACGCGGTAACGCTGGAAAAGCTGGCCTCCGACGCCGAGAGCGAGCTGTGGCTGCTGGTGTCGTGCAATGAGGCCGCTCCGCCCGAGCTGCGGGAGCGCCTGCGCTCGCGTTTCGACAGCGCCGACAACGGCGCCGACGCCGCTCATGCGGGGAAATGAAAACCGCAGAAGAAGCAGTTGCCAGTGGTCAGTTGCCAGTGGTCAGTTGATTGAGTGCGGGAATTGCGGATCGGCTCCTGCCCCAGAACACCGAACTCGGCGTTCCGGGTACCCCCAACAAAGCCGTGCCTGATACGGTTCAAACTGGCTACTGGAAACTGACCACTGGCAACTGCTTTTCACTGCCACGCCCTGAATCGATAGCGTGGCGCGCGCCGCGGGAAGAGCTTGATCATGACCACGCCGGTGAGGAAGCCTCCCACGTGCGCCCAGACGGCGATGCCGCCGCGGGACCCCTGTCGGGCCGTGAGCGAGGTCGCCGCGCCGCTGAGGAACTGCAGCACGAACCAGTAGCCCAGAATCAGCCACGCCGGCAGCCAGGTGAAGAAGACAAAAACGAAGGTGAGGACGCGCGCGGAAGGGAACAGCAGGAAGTAGGCCCCCACCACGCCGGCGATGGCGCCGCTGGCGCCCACGCTGGGCACCGGCGAGCCCAGGTTGAACAGGATGTGCATCAGCGAGGCCCCCAGTCCGCTAAGCAGGTAGAAGAGCAGGTAGGGAAAGTGGCCGAGCCAGTCCTCGACGTTGTCCCCGAAGATCCACAGCCACCACATATTGAATATGATGTGCAGCCACCCGGCGTGGATGAACATCGAGGTCAGAACCGGCAGCAGGGCGGCGGCGTAGGCTCCGGTGCGCAAGGCGGCGGTCAGGTTTGCGGGCACCAGGCCGAAGCTGAACAGGAAGGCGTTGAGGCTGTGCGGGCCCAGCACCAGCTCGAACAGAAAGACCAGGGTGTTCAGCGCGATGATGAAGTAGTTGACGTAAGGCGTGGTGTAATGCGGTGCATCGTCGCGGATGGGAATCATGCGGCGGGCTCGCCCTGGAATCTTCCTACGATCGCACTTCCACCCCAGCCAACCAAAGCCAGGTTTGCTGGGGACCCCGGCTTGACCGAATCGGGGGGAACGCCCCACGATAGCAGAAGATGGCCGCCAATGGAGTATTGATTGTCGATAAACCCGCGGGCATGACCTCGCACGATGTGGTGGCGCGCGTCCGCCGCCTGGCGAACGAGCGCGCCGTCGGGCACCTGGGTACGCTTGACCCCATGGCCACCGGCGTCCTGCCCCTGGTGCTGGGGCGCATGACGCGCCTAGCCCAGTTCTACCTGGCGTCGGAAAAAAGCTACGAGGGCGAGATCCGCTTCGGCTTCGCCACCGACACCTATGACGCCGAAGGCGAGCCCACGGGGCCGCCGCAGCCGGTCGGGTTCACCCTCGACCAAGTGCGGGCGGCCGCTTCGCGCTTCCGCGGCAGCATCCAGCAATTGCCGCCGCCGTTTTCCGCCAAGAAGATCGCCGGCGTCCCCGCCTACAAGCTGGCGCGCAAGAAGAAAGAAGTTGAGCTCAAACCCATCCAGGTGGAGATCCGGGAATTCGAGATTCTGACTTTGGACGGCGACCGGGCCGGGTTCCGAGCGCGGGTGGCCTCTGGGACTTATCTAAGATCAGTGGCGCATGACCTGGGACAACTCCTGGGGGTCGGCGCCCACTTGGCGACCTTGCGGCGGACGCGTGTCGGCGAGTTCGGCTTGGAGGAAGCGCACACGCTTGATGAGCTCGAGCAGGCAGAGGACGTGGAGAACCTGTTCGTCCATCCGCGACGGATTTTGCCGGAGTTTCCTTCCGTCACTGCGCCGGAAGAGAGCCTGGCCCGCATCGGCAACGGCATGGCCGTGAACCTGCCGGAGATGTCTCGCGCGCCGCTGGTCAAGGTATTCGCTGGGCAGGCCGAACTGGTGTGCATCGCCCGCAGGGTGGCGGGGACGCTGTTTCACCCCAAAGTGGTGCTGGGAATTGGGTGATCAGGTGATCGCGTCAAATCAGTAACGTCCGATAAGAAGTATTATGTAACCAATGCTTCGGCCCGCGCAAACACTAGCATCGCAAGTCTTATGCTGCCGCGGCCAGGAGGTTTTGGAGCTCTTCCCTGAACCGCCTCAGCGCCTCGAGTCGCTCGGGCGTGGCCTCGACTGTCTCCGACTTGTACTGGAAGACTTGGCGGCCGCCCTGCTGAGTGAGCACGCCCATGACATCGCCCATGCGCCAGCCGGGCGTGCCGATCATTCTCAACCCGTTGGGTGTGGCCTCGAGCAGCGCGATGCAATTGTCGCGCACGACGCCCACGGCGCGCGGAAAGCGATCGAAGGTCTGGAGGTCGAAGCCGGACTGATAGAGACGGGCGAGCTGGTGGGAGGGGTCCATCTCGACTGAGTCATTGATCCATTGACTCATTGAAACCCAGATCCCTCGCTGCGCTCGGGATGACGCCCGCGGGCTCCCACTCACCCCATCACGCCAAAACCGGGCGTGATGGGGACCCCGAGTTCACGCCCGCGAAAGCGGCGTCACATCTTGTACCGCCCCAAATCCTCGTCATTCAGCCCTTCCAGCCACTTGCGCAGCTCTTCGCTGGTGACGCGGTCGGAGACGGCGGTGGCCTGCTTGGAAGTTTTAAGCACCTCGTCCTCGACGAAGATGGGGCAATCCAGGCGCAGGGCGATGGCGAGGGCGTCCGAGGGGCGCGAATCCACGCTGATGATGTGCCCGTCGCGCTCCAGCCAGATGACGGCGTAGAAGGTGTCCTCGCGCAGCTCGTTGACCACCACTTTGTGCACGCGGGTGTCGAGCCCGGTGAGCAGGTTCTTGATGAGGTCGTGGGTCATGGGCCGGGGGGTTGAGACCTTTTCGATCTCCAGAGCGATGGCGTTGGCCTCGTAGATGCCGACCCAGATGGGCAGGACCGAATCGCTGTTGACGTCCTTCAGGATAACGATGGGCATGTTGGTGACTGGATCCATCATCAGCCCCCGAATCTTCATCTCGACTTCCGGCATGGTCCCCCCCTTCTGTTACCACCCCAGCAAACCAAACCCGGGTTTGCTGGGGACCCCGGCTTGTGCGGCCTAGCCTACCATTTCGCCCAGCAAACTGTTAGGAAAGCTTGCGCTGACGTGCACTCGAACATAACTACCTGGCAGCGGCTCCGGGTTACCAGCGGTGACGGTAAAGTTCAGCGGCTTGTTCTGCGAGGTGCGGCCGATGAGCTGTTCGCGAGCCCGATTCTTCCCTTCAACCATCACTTCAATTGTTTGCCCTGTATGACGTTTGCTTAAGCGTGTCTGTATTTGCTTTTGATGCTCTTGGAGCACCGCAAGGCGGCGCGCTTTCTCCTCTTCCGGGATGCTGTCCGCCATGGTCTGCGCCGGAGTATTGGGCCGCGGCGAGTACTTGAAGGAAAACGTGCCGTCGTAGCCGACCTCGTCGAGCAGGCTGAGCGTCTCTTCGAACTCCGCCTCGGTCTCACCCGGGAAGCCGACGATGATGTCGGTGGTGATGGAGATCTCGCGCCGCGCCGCCTTGATCCAGGCGATGCGTTCGAGGTAATCCTCGCGGGTGTACTCGCGCTGCATGGCCTCGAGCACCCGGCTCGAGCCGCTCTGCACCGGCAAGTGAACGTGGTCGCAGAGGGTGGGCACGGCGTCGATGGCGTCCACGATGTCGCGGGTGAAGTCGATGGGATGCGAGGTGGTGAAGCGCACGCGCTTCAGTCCCGGCACTTGGCCCACCGAGGCCAGCAGCTCGGAGAAAGTCTTCTTCCGAAGCGGGTCGCGATAGGAGTTGACGTTCTGGCCGAGAAGCTGGACCTCGGTGTAGCCGGAGTCGGCCATGTGGCGGGCTTCGGCGAGGATGGCGTCTGACGTGCGGCTGCGCTCGCGCCCGCGCGTGTAAGGAACCACGCAGTAGGCGCAGAACTTGTCGCAGCCCTCGGTGATGGTGATGTAGCCGCGGTGCGGGTTGCTGCGGGCGGTGAACTCGGTCTCGAAGGTTTCGGTGGTCTGGCGGTCGTCGAGCCCGGTCGAGCGCTTCCCTGCCTCGACCTCGACCAGCATCTGCGGCAGGTTGCGGTAGGACGCCGAGCCGCACACTAGCGAGACGTGCGGCGCACGCGCGAAGATCCTCTCCCCTTCCTGTTGCGCCACGCAGCCCAGCACGCCGAACTTCTTGCCCTGGCGCTCCAGCTTGCGGAAATCGGCCAGGCGGTGGAAGACCTTCTGCTCCGCCTTGTCGCGGATGGAGCAGGTGTTGTAGAGGACGAGGCCGGCTTCCTCGACGCTCTCGACCTGGCGGTATCCCTGGGAGATGAGCGTGCCCACCACCTTTTCCGAGTCGTGGACGTTCATCTGGCAGCCGAAGGTCTCGAGATAGAAGGTCTTCTCGTTTGCCATCCTCAGCAAGTATAACGCAGTGTCTGTCATCCCGAGCGAAGCGCGACGCGAGCCTGCGAGCAGAGCGCGAATCGAGGGACCCCTACTCGCGCAAGGATTGTCATCGGGTAGGGGTCCCTCGACTCGCGCCGCAAAATCAGCGGCGCTCGCTCGGGATGACAACCTTATTTTTTGCCGAACGCGAACGGCAACTGCAACACCGCGTCGATCTTGCTGATCTCGAAATCGGCCTGCTCCTCCGGGCCTTGAGCCTTCAGGCGGACGAATTCCCCGCCCCGCAGGCGCGCGGTATGCATGCCCAGCGCCTTCCCTGCCCGGATCTCGCTTGATGGCCGGTCGCCGACCACCAGCACGCGCTTGGGGTCCCGCTCGGCGTTGCGCAGGATGGAGCGGAAGAACGCTTCTTTCGTCAACACATTGCCGGTATCGGCATAGAACACGTGGTCGATGGAAGGCTCGCGATCGAGGCCGAGCGCGGCTACCTTGGCGCGTTGCGTCTCGGGATCGCCGAAGCTGACTACGAAGACCCTGACCCCGCTTTTCTTGAGGCCGCGCAGCACCTTGAGCGTGCCGGGAAACAGCGTCAGCTTGCCCACAGGCAGGGTGAAGAAAGCGAGGCGGGCGGCGCGCACCAGCTTCTCGCGCTCCCCGGCGGGCACGCCAAAGTGCTCCGCCACGGCCTCGTCGATGCGCGTCAGTTGCGGGTCGTTCGCGAAGGCCCGCATGCGGGCCTGGAAGATCGCTTTCGCCGAAGCCGGCAGTCCGGCAGAAGCCATGGCCTCGGCGGCGCGGAGGTGAGCGGCGCGCACACGCTGTCCGAAGCAATCGTAAAGGGTGTCGTCGAGGTCGAAGACGACGGTGGTAATGAGCGGACGCCCTCCCGCCTGGGCGCGTCCGGCAGAGCGGAAGGGCTTCCGCGAGCGGCTGCCTGAACGACTCGACCGCTTCCTTTTTGCCATTAAGGTCCCCTCGGCCAGCTAGATCTCCACCCGGGTAGAGACGCAGCATGCTGCGTCTCTACAGAATACGAAAAACTCAACACGAATAGAAAAGCCCTGCCGTCTCGGACGGCAGGGCCGCGATGCGGACGAAGTGCGCTTACGCGTCGGTGGTGGCCCGGCCGGTCCAGCCGTGCAGGCCCTGCTTCATGATCCAGCGCATGACGTTGGAGTTGTTGTAGTAGTAGCCCAGCACGTACTGGCAGGTGGAGAGGCAGTGCGAGTTGCACACCTTCTTCATCTCGTCCAGTTGCCGCTTGTCGAAGTTGGGCTCCCAGATCTTGCCCCAGTCGGTGTGCGCCGAATACATGGGGAAGCAGGGTGAAAGCGTGCCGTCGGTGCGGATCACGCAGGAGTTGTGCCCGGCGCGGCAGTTCCAGGGATAAGTCTTGCCGCGCATGAAGTCCTTCATCTTGCGCAGGTGGTCCTTGGAGTTGACCATGATGTAGCCCTGCGAATTCTTCTCGATCAGCCAGTCCAGGATGGCGTCCACCCGCGGCCAGTCTTCCTGCAGGATGTAGGTGACGTTGTTCTCCAGGTGCTGGAAGTGGGGCTGCTCGATGTAAGGTGGCTCGTTGATGTGCACGTCGGTAGAGATGCCGTTGTCGTGGGCGATCTCGGTGAGCACATAGACGTCATCAATGTTGTTGCGGCAGATGTTGGTGTTGAACACGATCATGTAGCCATACTGCCGCTGCTGCTTCACCAGGTACTTGAACTGCTTCTCGATGCGCTTGAAGTTCTTGGCCAGCCCCGGCTTCTCCTCGAGCGAATCCACCGCCAGGTTGATGGCGGCCACGCCCAGATCGCCGACGCGGTCGATGAAATCCTCGTTCATCAGGATGCCGTTGGTCGGCAGGTACACGAAGAAGCCGTTCTTGGTCCCGTAGTCCACGACTTTCAATATGAAGTCGCGGCGCAGCAGGGGCTCGCCGCCCATGATGGCGATCACCCGGCAGCCCACCGACTTCAGCCAGTCGATGGACTGGACGGCGGTCTCTTCCGTCATCCCTTTGACCTTGTTGTTGAAGGCCCAGCAGTAGTGGCAATCGACGTTACACTTCCACTCGGTGAACAGGTAGGAAAGCAGCGGGCGGAACTGGTCCGCCATCACGCGCGACTGCATGTAAGGCACCAGCCAGCGGCGAAAAGCGCGTACAAAGTTGTTCGCGTGATAGCTGCGAGTTTCTAACTCCGGCATCCAGCCTCCTTGATTGCGATTGAACAGCTCTCCCCGGACGCAGTCCAGGCAGGCAACACCCTCCCCCCTACTAAGCGAGCTAGGATAAATACCCGAGCCGTGCCCAGCCAGCAAAAAATCATTAGAATGCGTCACTTGCCAGCGTAGTGTCATTTCTTTACAGCGAACTGGGCGGGCGAGGCGAGCGAAATGGGCGAAGCGGAGCAGGAACGCGAAGAGTGGAACCGGCGCTATGGCCGGGGAGAGCACCTGGAGCGCGACCCCAGCCCGTTCCTGGTCAAAGCCTATGGCCGCTTCGTGGCGCCCCGCTTCCCTGTCGGCGGGACGGCCCTCGATATCGCCGGTGGCATCGGCCGCCACGCCATCTGGCTGGCCCAGCGCGGCTGGAAGGTGACGCTGGTGGACATCTCGGATGTCGGAGTGGCCATGGCGCTGGAGGAGGCGCGCCGTGCCGGGGTGAGTATCCACGGTGAAGCGGCCGACCTGCGCATCTACGATTTCGGCCGCCACCGCTTCGACCTTATCCTTGTCTTCTACTTCCTCGAGCGTACGATCTTCCCTGCCCTGGCCGACGCCCTCAAGCCCGGCGGCTTGATCCTCTACAAAACCTACACCCGCGAGCACCGCAAATTCCGCGCCTGCTCGCATCCCATGTACTTCCTCGAGCCGGGCGAATTGCGCGGCGCTTTCCCGGGCTTCGAGGTTTTGCGGTATGCGGAGCGCGGAGGCATGGCGGAGTTGGTGGCGAGAAAACCCTGACCATTCGCGGCAGAGACGCAGCATGCTGCGTCTCTGCAAATCTGTGCGACGGCCCCGGCTGCTATGATGAAATCAAGGATGAACCCCAGCACGAAATCGGCGCGCGCGGGCGAGAAGCACGAATCGCTGCCGTTGGATCCCTTCCTGCTGGAAGTTGCCGACGTGGTGAACGCCACCCTCGACCTGGACCAACTGCTGCACCGCGTCGCCCGGCTGGTCGAGAAGATCATCCATTTCGACATCTTCGCCATCCTGCTGCTGGAGCCCAAAACGGACGAGCTGCGCATACGCTTCTCCCTCGGACACCCGCAGGAAGTGGTGCAGAGCTTCCGCACGCGCGTGGGCCAGGGCATCACCGGCCTGGCAGCGCAGCGCCGCGAAGCCGTCCTGGTGAACGACGTGACCCAGGAGCCGCGCTACATCGGCAGCCTGCCGCAGGTGCGCTCCGAGCTGGCCGTGCCGCTGATCGTGAAGAACCGGGTCATCGGGGTGCTCGACATCGAAGCGCCGGAGCCCGGCTACTTCTCCGAGGAGCACGCGCGCCTCGTGACGCTGATCGCCTCGCGCATCGCCATCGCCATCGACAACGCGCGCCTTTACACCCGCGCCTCGCGCCAGGCCAAGATCCTCACCGTGCTCAACGAGATCAGCCGCGAGCTCACCGCCATCCTCGACCTCGATGTGCTGTTCAAACGCATCGGCGAGCTGCTCCACCGGGTGATCGACTACCAGATGTTCAGCATCCTGCTGCTGGACGGGAGCGGCGCCCGCCTGGAGCACCGCTTCGCGTTGCGTTTCAATGAGAAGGTGCAGATCAAGCATGCCATCGAGCTGGGTAAGGGGCTGGTGGGATACGCCGCCCAGCACCGCCAGCCGGTGCTGGTGCCGGACGTCTCCCAGGACCCGCGCTACATCCTGCTCAACCCGGAGACGCGCTCCGAGCTGGTAGTGCCGCTCCTCTACAAGCAGAGCGTGATCGGCGTGCTCGACCTGGAGCACACCCGCCGCGGATATTTTCGCGAGGCCCACGTGCGCACGCTCACCACGCTGGCGGCGCAGATCGCCATCGCCCTCGAGAACGCGCGTCTCTACGAGAA
>JAHFUA010000076.1 GCA_023265315.1 Acidobacteriota bacterium
GATCCAGCGGCCATCGTCAAACAGCGGCTGGCCGTCGGCGAAGAGGGCGTGGCAAAGGCCATGGAGCCGCACTTTCTCGCGCTCCGGAAGCGCCAGGTACAAGAGGTTCAGGCAGCGGCGAAAGGCACGGCGCGCCGCCATCGAGCGGACCAAGTGTTGGACGTTCTCGCGCACCATCGGCCGGCTTTTGTTGACCAAGCTTTGCATCACAGGGGGACGGACTCCTGAGGATGGCGCTTGTACACGCGGTCGTGGCCGATGTTGAGCACGTTGACGAAGCCAGGCGCTCCCCAGTCTGCCACGGCGCGCGAAACGCTCTCGTGTCCCTTCCAGAACGCCGTTCCCGGCAGGTCGCAGGAGGCGTCGTCCACCACCAGGTAGCCGCCAGGACCCACCAGCGGAGCATAAAAACTCAAGTCCTGAGCCACCTCTTCGTAACGATGCCCGCCGTCAATGTAAATCAGGTCAAACGATCGGGCGGCAAGCTGTGCTCGCACGGTCTCGTCCTGCGAGTAGCCGGTCAGCAGGTTGACGTTCGCGCTTCGCAGGCCAAATTGGTCGAAGATGCGGTCCACCGCGAGGCGGTAGCTCACATTCTCGTAGAGATTGGCGCTGCGCACGTCTTTCCGGTATCCCGGGCTGATGATTTGTGCCAGGCGATGGAGGACGCGGTTATCCGCAAAGCGCGGTCTGCCGCCCGTGAACGGAGATACCCCGGCGATCTCCGCCGGCTGCCCCAAGCGCTGGGCAATCAGCGCCCACAGCGAGATAACCTGGCCCTTGTACACGCCGATTTCCAGCAGCCGGGGCGAAGGCCGGTTCAAAACGTCGTCCCGCAGCAGGAGGTACCACATGTAATGAAACGCCCGGTCGCCAAAGCCCCAGGAGTTCTCTTCCACCCAGTCGCGGTGCAGTTTGAGAAAAGACACCGTATCAGTTTTCTGCCCAAAGCTTTTCCACAACGCGTCATTGTGTTCGGCCGTGGGTTGGTAATGCGCGACGCAAGTTTCCAACTCGCTCATGATTGGCCGCTAGCCCGAATCACTCTTTGGCGCGATTGTACACGCAAAGAAAAGTCCACCAGCGAAGCCGGGCCGGTCGTTGACGGCGCGCGGAGGGCCATGTGAGAATCGCGCGCGAGTCGCCCTATGGCCCTTTGCCGTGTCTATCTTTCCACCTTCCGCCGCCCACAATTGCTGCCGCGCGCCCTCAACAGCCTCCTGACACAGACGTTTGGCGATTGGGTTTGCGAGCTGCACAACGACGATCCGCATGACCGCTTTCCTTCCGAACTGGCTGCCCGCCTCGGTGACCCGCGCATCACGGTGGTCAACCATCCGCGCAATCTGGGTCCGACCGCCAGCTTCAACCTGTTTTTTAAACGCGTCGAAGAGCCCTTCTTCTCTCTTTTGGAAGACGACAATTGGTGGGAGGGGGACTTTCTCGAAACGATGGTGTCCACGCTGGCCGCCTACCCCCAGGTGCAAGTGGCGTGGGCCAATATGCGCTACTGGCAGGAGGAGCCCGACGGCACGTGGTCGGATACCGGCCGCAACGTCTGGGAGGGTCAGGAAACCGAGCCTCGCTTGATGCATTGGCCCAACCGGCGCCAGATTCATAGCGCGTTGCACTCCAACGGCGCCATGCTGGCGAGGTCGAGCTTCGAATACTTTCCCGTCCCTGACTCCACCAACTTCGGCGCCATTGAAGTTTTTCGCGAACGCAGCTTCGCGCATCCGCTGCTGTTCATTCCCCGCCGCCTGGCCAACTTCGCCGTCACCTGCGCCAGCGCCCGACCGGGCGATGCCGCCAGTTGGATCCACACCGTCACCGTGCTGAGCGGCACGTATCTCTCGGAGGTTGCGCTCTCTCGCGAGGAGATCGCTGCCCTGTGGGCCGAGGCGCGCAGACCAGCGCGCTGGACCCATGTGCTGTTCCTGTGTGCCTGGCACTTTGCGCGTTGCCGTGGCATCTTGCGTGAGGCCTCCTGGTCCGACTGGCTTTGGACTCTTGCCTTCAGCGGCCGCCATCCTCTCCGGATGCGCAACGTTCTTCGCCTCTTAAATAGCAGGCGAAGCGAAGAAGAGTTTCTCATTCACCACACGCGCCGGCGCGAAGCCGCAGTTTGCTCCGAAAAAGCCTGTGCTTAGGAGGGCCGGCCAGCAGAAGGTGCGCGGCTCTTGTAGCGATGGTAGATTGCCTGCACTCTCCTTGCCGCCTTCCACCCGAACAAGCGGCGGAACCGTTCTCCCTTCCAGGTGCCGAATGGCGGAACGAAATCGGAGCCTCCCAGATCCTCGGCTTCTTGCAGAGCCCGCCGCGTTAGCTCCGGAAAGTAGGGATACGCTTCCACGGCGCGGTACATGAAACAGTTGGCAAGCGCCCGCTTAGCGCGCGGGTCGCTGGTGCGGGCCAGCAGATGTTCCGCCTTCCGCTCCAGGGAATGCAGGGCGCCGGCCTGCAGCTTGGCGTTCCGGGTAGAACTCCAGCTCACTCCCGTGGGACGTTTGCGGTAATAGAAGTGGCCGGTGGCGGCGCGGCGGATGCCGGCGCTGGCCAGCACCACGCGAGCGAAGTATTCCCCATCATCATCGGGTGAGGGGGTTTCGTCCCAACTACCGGCGGCTTCGGCGACCGCGCGCGGCGTCAGCCAGGCTCCGTGCGGCACCATCCCGGATGGTCCCTCCGGACCCAGTAATGCGATCAGCCACTCGACAGGGGAGTCGGTGTTCACCGCCGGCCAGCCTTCTTCCGCCAGGCCTTTTTCAGGGTCGGCGCCGTCCTGGAAGTAGACCCAGCCGCAGATGCCGAGCATGCGCGGCGGGCCTTCGCGAAGAACCTTGATCTGCTCCGAGATTTTTTCCGGGCTCAGCAGGTCGTCGGCGTCGATGAACTGGATGTACTCCCCCTGCGAAAGGCGATAGGCATGGTTGCGCGCCGCGGCCGGCCCGCGGTTCTCCTGCTGGACCACTTTGACTCCCGAGGATTCAAAGCGGCGCGCGACGGCGACCGTCCCGTCCTTGGAGCCGTCGTCCACCACGATGATTTCCTTGTCCGGCCAGGTCTGGCCTGCGACAGACTTCAGCGTGTCGGCGATCCAGGGTTCAGCGTTGTAGGCGGGGATGAGGATGGAAACCAGCGGCGGCATCGTGGTCGATTCGTCCCGGCGACTCTTTTCTGGAAATTACTGCAGCTGGTGAATGTATGGTAAAAGATAATCCAACACAGCACCAGCGGCAATGTTGACCCCAAAGGGTCGGCGCGGCGAACATTTGGATCAACGGTCCGGTCACGATCTCGCTCTCATGACGTCTTTGCGATTCTGCCTGGTGGGGGCCACCCATCCTTGCTACAACCCCAGGCTGGTGCGCGAAGCCGACGCCCTGGCTCAAGCCGGCCACCAGGTGCGCGTCGTGGCTCCTTTGTTCAATCCCGCTTTGGTGGAAAAGGACCGCGCCTTGATGGCGCAGCGGTGCTGGCGCTTGGAACGCGTGGATTGTCTTCCGCAACATGGCAGGTTGCGTTCTTTGTGGATTCGCGGCCGCCGGCGGCTGGCGCAGGAGATCACTCTCCGCTTCGCGACACCGGTGCTAGCGGAGCATAGCTACACCCTGGCGCTGGCGGAGATGCGCGAACTCGCCGCCCGCGAGCCCGCCGACTGGTTCATCGCTCATACCCAAGCCGCTCTGCCGGTTGCGGCGGTCGCCGCCGCGCGCTGGAAGGCGCGTCTGGGCTTCGATTGCGAAGACCTCCTGGCGTACGCTCCCAACGAACCGGGCGCCCTCTTGCGGACGATCGAGGCTAAGTATCTGCCGCGCTGCGCCTACGTCTCCGCGGCCTCGCCGCTGATGGCCGAACAGTTGGTACGCGATTACCGCATCGCGCCACCCACGGTCCTATACAACGTTTTTCCGCTGGAGCTGGCGGATGGCATGCTCGCGCCCTGTGAGCGCCGCGCCAATTCCGTGCTGCGCCTGCATTGGTTCGGACAAACCATCGGCCCGGGTCGCGGCCTGGAAGAGGCGGTCGCGGCGCTGGCCCACCTGCCCGGCGAGGTGGAGTTGCATTTGCGGGGGAATCCTTCCGCGGGCTACCGGGAAAAGCTGGAAGCGCTGGCCGGCGGTGAGCGTCAGCGGCTGTTTTTGCTACCGCCGCTCGCGCACGATGAGCTGATCCGAGCGATGGAGTCGTTTGACGTTGGCCTGGCGCTGGAGCGGCCCGACAACGGCAACTACTCGCGCACGGTGACCAATAAGCTGTTCAGTTATCTCGTGGCCGGACTCGCCCTGGCCGTGACCGACACTCCTGGGCAAGGGCAGGTGATGTCGCAGATTCCGGCAACGGGATTTCTCTATCCCTCGGGAGACGCTCGCGCACTGGCCGAGGGCTTACTGAAGTGGGTCCGTGACCGGCAAGCGCTGCGCGGCGCCCAGCAAGCCTCCTGGGAGGCCGCACGCACGCGGTTCTCCTGGGACCGCGAACGCGAAAAGTTTCTCGCCATCTTCGCGTCGCTGGCGCCTGCCGAGGCTGTACTGGCCGGAGGGAGCATGGTTTCATGAAGCGAGTCGCCATCATCGGCGCCGACTTCGTTCCCAGCAGCCTGCCGCCGGCGCTGCGGATCAAGTTCTTCGCCTCCCACCTGCGGGAATTCGGCTGGGAGCCCGTGGTCATCACCACCGATCCGCGCTACTACGAGAACCGCGTGGATCCGGAGAATGCGCGCTTGCTGCCGGAGTGGCTGCGGGTGATTCGTACTGCGGCCGTGCCCGCACGTCTGACCCGCAAGTTCGGTGTGGGCGACCTGGGGATGCGCAGCCTGTGGCATCACTGGAGGGCCCTGAAGACACTCTGCCGGGAGCAGCGCGTGGACCTTATCTTCATTCCGGTTCCCCCCTATGTGCCCATGGTGCTGGGCCGGCTCGCGCATCGCAGGCTGGGGATTCCGTACGTGGTGGACTACATCGATCCCTGGGGGACCCCCTACTACGCGAAGCTGCCGCGCGCGCAGCGTCCGCCGAAATGGGCGATGGCATCGGCGATGGCACGCTTCCTGGAGCCGTTTGCGCTGCGCCATGTGGCGCACCTGGTCGGCGTATCGAAGGGAACCACGGATCTTGTAGTGGGGAAATATCCCTGGTTGCGCGAATCCGACACCACCGAGATTCCTTACGGCGGCGAGGCGGGAGACTGGGAATACATCCGCCGCCATCCCCGGCGCAACCCGGTGTTCGATCCGGCGGACGGGCTAATGCATTTCGCGAGTGTCGGCGCCTACACCGAGGCCATGCGCCCGGTGCTCGCCGCGTTCTTTGCGGGCGTGCGGAAAGCGCGCGCCGAGTCTCCGGAACTGGCTGGTCTGCGCCTGCACTTTGTGGGCACCAGCTATTCCACCGGGCGGCCGTGCGTCTCGCCCATCGCGCGCGAGCAAGGGGTCGAGGAGATGGTGGAGGAGCGCCCGCACCGCGTGCCCTATCTGGACGCGCTCCAGATCCTCTCCGATGCCCACGCGCTGCTGGTGATCGGCTCCGCCGAGCCCCACTACACGGCATCCAAGATCTTTCCCTACATCCTGGCGCGCAAGCCGCTGCTGACCATCTTCCACCACGACAGCAGTGTGATCAACATCGTGGAGAGCACTCAGGCGGGAAGTGTGATCACCTTCAGCGCCGACCATCCGTTGCAGGAAAAAACCGACGAGGTGGCGTGGCGCCTGCGCGAACTGGCGGCGCTCGGCCCGGGATACGAGCCGCGCACTCGCTGGCAGGCTTTCGATGCCTACACCACGCGTGCCATGACGGCGCGTCTGGCCGAGGTCTTCGACAAAGTGGTGGCGCGAGTTCCCCTCGCCGGCGATGAGAGAACCTCACTTGCATACTCCGGGGAAGCCAGGCGGTGAACCATCTGTGGTCATAAAGAGCTATGTTTCCGGAACTCACCCGTGGTAGTGTTTTTGGCAAGAGAATTCGCGCCCGCGAAATCCAGCCTGCGTATGGCGCTCCAGCCTTGAAAGGGTCAACTTAACCAGCGTGGTTCCTTCTGGCCACCGGCGGCGCCGGATTCCAGACGAAGCAACGCTTTGGGTGTAATGTCGGAGAAAGTTGACGGCAAAACAACCAAGCGAATAGAGGGAGCAAACGATCTCCATGGCAGCGATTCGATCCCTGATCACGGGTGGCGCCGGATTCATCGGCTGCCATCTCGCCGAACAACTCCTTCGCGAGGGGCAGGAAGTCTACGCCCTCGACAATCTCTCCACCGGCAGCATCGACAACATCGAACACCTCAAAGGCCGCAAGGGTTTCCACTATGTAATCGACTCGCTCGAGAACGAGCACCTGCTGGCGGAGATGATCGACCGCTCCGACGTGGTGTACCACCTGGCCGCCGCCGTGGGCGTCAAGCTCATCGTCGAAAGCCCGGTCAACACCATCGAGACCAACGTGCACGGCACCGAGCTGGTGCTCAAGCACGCGAACAAGAAGCGCAAGAAGGTGATCATCGCCTCCACCTCCGAGGTTTACGGCAAGAGCACGCGCGTGCCCTTCCGCGAAGACCACGACCTGGTGCTGGGCCCCACGTCAAAAGGACGCTGGAGCTACGCCTGCTCCAAGGCCATCGACGAGTTCCTGGCCATCGCCTATTGGCACGAGAAGAGGCTGCCAGTGGTGGTGGTCCGCCTGTTCAACACCGTGGGACCGCGGCAGACCGGGCGCTACGGCATGGTGATCCCCAGCTTCGTCAAGCAGGCGGTGCAGGGAACTCCCATCACCGTCTATGGCGACGGCAAGCAGTCGCGCTGCTTCACCTACGTCGGCGACGTGGTCAAGGCGCTGGTCGCGCTCTCCGACCATCCCGGCGCTGTGGGCGAGGTCTTCAACATTGGCGGCGGGCGCGAGATTACCATCAACGACCTCGCCCTGCTGGTCAAGGAGAAGGCCCGCAGCTCGTCCGAGATCGTTCACGTGCCCTACGACCAAGCCTACGAGAAAGGCTTCGAGGACATGCCGCGGCGCGTGCCCGACATCAGCAAGATCAACCACCTTCTCGGCTGGCGCCCGACCATCGACGTGGAGCAGATCGTGGAGAAGGTGATTGAATTCCAGCGCGCCGGCACGCGGCTGGAGGAAGCCGCCGCTGTTTAGCCGAACCGAGGACCGCACCCGTTGGCGACTCTAGGTGTCAAGCCCGACTGTGTCGAGCCCCAGGTGCACGGGGAGGCGGATGGCCGACAGGTGGTGCGGCCCGTCCGCCTTCTCATCGTGTTCAACACCGTCTTCCTCTACGGTATGGAACGACAAGTGATCGAGTCCTTCGATCTCCTCCGGCCGGAGGTGGAACCCCATTTCCTGCTCTCCTACGTTACGTATCGCAAGCAGCTACCCTTGCTGACGGAGATTGAACGCCGCGGCCTCGAGCACTCCTTCTTCAGCGACCGCACCGACTGGCCCAAGATCGGCCGCCCGCGCTCGCTGCGCCAGGCCTGGCAGATGGCGATGGCGATGATGAAGGGCAACCGCGACGTGCTGCGCCGCGCGCTCCACTGCGACGCCATCTACCTGCCCGCGACGGGCTACGGATATTTCGCGCTGCTCAGCGCGCTGTACTGCCGCCTGCACAGGAAACGCGTGGTGTTCGAGTTCCACGACTTGCCGCGGAGCTGGCAACTCCGCCTGCGCTTGGTCTCGATGCTGGCGACCGATTGCGTACATCAAACCCGCTTCGGCTACGATTTCAGCGCACGCACGAATCCCTATATTGCCCGCAAGAGCACGTTCATCTGTCCCACTCGTACCCAGACCACGCGCTTGTGTGACTCCGATCCCCAAGTCCGCCGCGCGCTGGAAGGGAAGAGAAACCTGCTCTTCGTGGGACAGGTATCCCTTCACAAGGGGATTGACCTCTTGCTGGAAGCGTTTAGCTCCTTAGCATGCCACTATTCCGATATTCACCTGCACGTCCTGGGGGCCGGCCCTCAGGAACAGGAGTTGCGCCGCAGGATCGAGTCCGCACGGCTGGATTCGCGGGTGCACCTGTGGGGATACCGTCACGACGTGCACGACTTTCTTCGCATGACGTATCTCTACATCCATCCCAGCCCGCCTTCGCGATTTCATGAATGTTTTCCTCGAGGCGCGCTGGAAGCCATGTCTCAGGAGGTACCGACGGTCTGTTTTCGCAGCGGCGGTTTGCAGGAGATGGTGGTGCATGAGAAGACAGGATTGATTTGCGAGGAGGAAACCCCGGAGTGCCTGGCTGCGAACATACGCCGGTTTCTGGATGACCCGCGCTTCCGATCGTCTTGCGCTCGCGGTGCCTTGAGCCGGTTCCAGGAACTCTATTCCGATGATCGCATCCGGGCCCGCTGGCTCGAGTTCGTGGAGCAGAAAAACTGACCATGAGCCCCCTGACGCAGCTCGCTTCGCCGGCATCGACCCTCGGGAACTTTGGGCCCCCGGCGCCCCAGCGCCGGCTGGCGATCCTCAGCACGCATCCCATCCAGTACCACGCCCACTGGTTCCGCGCGCTGGCGGCGCGCCCCGATCTTGATCTGAGCGTCTTCTACTGCTACAGCGCCAGCCCGGCGGACCAGGCGCAGGCAGGGTTCGGCGTCGAATTCGACTGGGACATCCCGCTGCTCGAGGGTTATCGCTACACCTTCCTGGACGGCGCCCGCCGGAAGCCGGGAAACTTTTTCGCGCTCGACGCGCCAGGAATCGGAGACATGCTGGCGCGAGAGAAGGTTGATGCGGTACTGGTCAACGGCTGGCACTACAAGGCCGCCTGGCAAACCATCTTCGCCTGCTGGAAGACGCGGATCCCGGTGATGGTCCGGAGCGACTCGCAGTTGGCTTCGCCACGCAGCCCGCTGAAGCGCTTGCTGAAGCATCCCCTGTACCGGTCCTTCATCCCCCGGTTCGATGCCTGTCTGGCGGTGGGCATTCGTTCCCGGGACTACTACCTGCACTATGGCGCGCGGCCAGAGCGGATCTTCTTGGTGCCGCACGTGGTTCCCGATCACTTCATGGCCGCTGCCGGGGAGGCCGAGCTTCGCCGCCCCCTGCTGCGCCGTCAATGGGGATTCCCAGACGAGGATGTCGTGTTTCTATTCGCGGGCAAGTTCATCGAGAACAAGCGGCCCATGGACTTCCTGCGGGCCCTTGAAGCGGCGGCGAGCCAAGAGCCGCGGATGGCCGGCCTGATGGTCGGCGACGGTCCTGTGCGCGCCGCCTGCGAGGAGTTCGTCAGCAGCCGCAAGCTCCGCGTCCACCTTACCGGATTCCTGAACCAGTCGCAGATCGTGGATGCCTACGTCGCCGCCGACTGCCTGGTGCTGACCTCCCGGGAAACCTGGGGAATGGTGGTGAACGAAGCCATGTCCTGCTCGCGGCCGGCGGTGGTCAGCGACGCCGTCGGCTGTGTTCCCGATCTGGTCCGCGACGGCCGGAGCGGCGCGGTCTTCCCGCTGGGTGATGTCGAAGCGCTGTCCCACACTCTGGTTGCTCTTGCCCGCGATCCGGCTCGGGTGCAAGCGATGGGTGAGTGCGCGCGCGCAGGCTTGCAACCCTATTCTCTCGACGCTGCGGTGCGTGGCCTGATAGATGCGGTGGAGGCGGTTACCCTGAGCAGGCGGACCAAATGAAGCGCATGGTCAAAGACCGGGGCGGAGACATGCTCATGCTGGCGCTGCCGCCGCTGGTGGCGACTTCTCTGATGTGGCTCAGCCGGCTCAATGAGGTCACGCTGCTCGAATTCTTGTGTGCGGCGGGTTTGCTGGCCGCGGCCTGGGTACCCTACCGCAGGTGGAGAGCGGGAGGAGAACGCAACCTGCCCCTCTTTGCCATCCTCAGTTTCATGTACTGGGTCTTTTACGCCCTGGCGCTGTTTTGGGGGAATCGCAGGAGCCAAACCGCCCGCGGAGAACTTTCCGACGACGCGATTGAGCAAGCCATGCTGTTAGCCGTGCTGGGTGTGGTTTGTTTGTGGATTGGGAAGTGGACGAGCTTAGGCCGTCGTCTGGTTTCCCGCAAGGTGCTCGACATTCACCCCAATCGCGAGAACACGTGGTCGTACATTCGCACCGCCTTGCTGCTCAGTCTTCCCCTGACGTTCATGGTGCAGTCGCAGGCTTACCTGTTCGGCAGCGGAGGGCGCCAATTGCTTATGATTTTGGCCTCCACCGTCCCTATGGCGCTGTTCGTCATGCTGTTTCGCAAGTGGCTGCGCCGCCAGGCGAACCACGGGGACGTCCTGCTGATCATCGTCTTCCTCGCCGGCAGGTTCCTGGCGGGGATTGCCTCTGGCTGGCTGGGTACCGGCGTGGCCATCATGATCACCTGTGGCGTCGCCTACATTTATGAGCGGCACAGGATCCCTGCTTTGGCCGTCGTCGTGGTCCTGGTTTACGTGCTTTTCTTCCAGGCCGGCAAAGAGGCGTTCCGCAGGACCTTCTGGGGTGAGCGCGTGGACTCCACGCTCAGCCAAAGGATTTCCTTCTGGTCCGGCGAGTCCTTGCGGAGCTGGGAGATCATGCTGGAGACCCCAAACGAGGACAGTTGGCGCCGTCTCGCCGATCAGAACCTCAGCCGTGTGTCCCTATTGCAGCAGACTGCCCATGTGATCGACCTGACCCCCGGGGTTGTGCCTTACCAGCATGGACGTCTGTACAGCTACATGCTGGTCACTTTAATCCCGCGGGCTCTCTGGCCGGATAAGCCGTCGGTCAGCGACGCCAATCAGTTCTACCAGGTGGCCTACGGCCTCACTGCACCCGAGCGCCTGGATCGTGTGTCCATCGCCGTAGGCACCGTGGCGGAAAGCTTCATCAACTTCGGCTGGTGGGGGCCCTTCTTGATCATGATTCCCCTGGGCATCTTCTTTGACTACTTCGAGCACGCCTTCCTGGCGCACGATTCCGGTTGGGTGTTGAACGCCGTCGCGATCGCTCTCATCCCCAACTTTCTCGCCGTTGAGAGCCAGTTGGCGCAGTACCTGGCGGGGATCCTGCAGTGTGTCGCCGTGGTCTTATTGGTTCTGTGGCCAGTGTTGCGCTTGCGCCTCAGGGAAGGGAAGAGCGCTCTCCAGCCGGAGACCGCCCAGCCGGTTGCCGGCGGGCTGCGAATGCCATGGCCCGCGCCACGGCGGTTCTTGTGATGCCGGTCTCCGTGGGTCGGACCGTTTGCCGCATTCTGGAGGCTGAGACATCAAACTGCCCGGGCGCACATCTGGCCCGCATGGTGGAAGGGGTGCGCTTCGACCGCCCGGGGTGTCGTTCATCTTCCGCAACATCCATCCTGAGATGAGTGCGGCGGTAGTGGTGCTGGAGACGCCCGCACTATGGCATCTCCAACAGTGCGGGCGCAGTCACCATCGCCAAGGTCCCTCTTCCCCCGAAGCGCTTGGCCGTGTGGCCCGGCAGATCAGCATTCGCCGGCGCGGGACCGGTCACCGCACTCGACGTTCCCGAAGTGATCGCCGCCAGCGTATCCCACAAAAACAAGTATGGCGCGGAATACGATAAGTCCACGGGATACAAACCTGACTAGCGGCCCGGGTTTGCTGCAGTGGAGTCTGTACCACTCGTAGAGACGCACTGCATGCTGCGTCTCTGCACACCTACTGAGCGGGATTGTCGTTTCGGCGCTCGGCGCTAGTTCAGTCCCTCGACCAGATACAGGTCGGAGAGGAGTTGCCGCACCCCGTACACGTAGGCCTTGCCGTCCGGCGTGAGCACCACGGGCCCGATGAATTCCACCCCGGCAGGGTCGCTGGGCATGAGCTCTTTCCAAAGCGCCCGTTGGCCAGTGGGCAACTCCAGCCGATGCACTTGCACCGGCGTCTCCCCCGGCCGATCGACGTAGAGCGAGCGCCCATCCGAGCTCCAGGAGATCGGCTCCTCTCCGGCTTCGAAGCCGGCGATAGGCTGAGGTTCTCCGCCGGAGACCGGGTAGAGATATCCCTTGCCCTCGGGACCCACGCCGGCCACCACGCGCCCATCTGGGGAAACCGCGAGCGCGAGCGCGTTGACGCCCTCAGGTGTGATGGCTTGTGCCTTGCCCCCGGCCACTTCCTGCACATACAGTCGCGCACCGTGACCGGGCTCGGTCCCGGAGAAGACGAATCGTTTTCCATCGGGAAACCAGCGAGCGGCCACGTGGCTGGCATTCTCGTGGGCCAGCGGCCTCATCTCTCCGGCCCGGGTGGGCAACAGGAAGAGTTGTGTGGGGTCGTCATTGCGCGTGGCCAGCGCCCACTTTTCGTCGGGAGAGAGGGCCAGGGCCTGCCCATCTCCCAAGCGCACTGCGGGCGAGCCGTCGGTCCTGCGCAGATAAGTGGCATAGCTCACTCCGCCGCCTTCACCGGCCTCAAAGAACAGCATCTGCTTGCCGTCGCTGGACAGGCCGACGGGATACGACCAGTCGAACCAGGCCAAGTCTTGCTCCGTACCTGCGGCCGTGGCCGGGCTCATGATGCGTCGCCGTGTATTGCCGCGCGTGACCAGAACACGGCCATCACTGCGGATGTCCTGCAGCGTTAGCTCGCCCGGTACGCGCGAGACCAGCCGCCGCTTTCCCGTCAGGCTCACCGCGTAGAGGGCGCGATCGATGCCTTCCACCGTCGCCGTGAACCACACTTCGTCGCTGCCGCGAGCCCAGGCTAGGCCTTGGATAGTCAGCCACCCTGTAGACAAGGTGTTGCTCTTCCCTTCGCTGCTCACCACCATCACCGTGCCCCCGTCATCCCCTTCCAGGGGATGGTAGAGGAACGCGACCTGGTCGCCCTTGGGAGAGATGCGCGGATGGCTGATCCACCCGCCGGTCTCGTACAGCGTCCTGCCGATGGGATACTCGATGCGGTTGCGGCCTCCCACTTCGCGGACCACTGCCAGGTTGTTTCCGTCGGGAGACCAGTCCGCCCATTGCACATTCTCCAGGACCTCGCGCGGCGCTCCCCCGGCCATCGGCACTCGCGCCAGCGTGCCGGCGTGGATCCAGGACTTCACCTGACGGCTTCCCAGCAGCAAGGCCATTTCGCCCTGTGCAGAGATTGCCAGGATTTCCGCTCCGGCAAGTCCCAAGGGCCGCGATTCCGGGCTTTCCGGGCGGGCGGCAAATACTTCTACCTGTTTTCCTTCCCACGTCGCGCTGTATACGATCGTCTGTCGGTCGGGAGCAAAGCGTGCCATGCGGAGGATTCCCCGGCGATAGGTCAGCAGATGATAAAGCGGCGGGGCCGTCCGCCCAGAACGCTCGCCCAGCATGAATGCCGCGACGGCCACTGCGGCCAGCGCCACAATGAAACCGGCGAGCACCGGCAACCATCTTCTCGATGTCCTGGTTGCGGCTATTCCGGAGACGGAGGGCGCCGCCGTGGCTGTGGGCGCAGCCACTGCTGTTCGGGAGGATGCCGAGTCCAAATCCCGCTTCAACCGTTTCAGGTCGGTGCGCAGGGCCGAGGCCGATGGGTAGCGCAGCTCACGGTCCTTCTCCAGTGCCCCGTTGATGATCTCCTCCAGCTTGGGCGGGATCTCCTTGTTCAAGCTCACCGGAGCGGTCGGCGTCTGGTTCAGGATGGCATTGAAGATCGCCGCCGACGTGTTCCCGCTGAAGGGCAGCGCGCCCGTCACCATCTCATAAAGCACCACTCCAAACGAGAACAGATCGGTGCGGTCGTCCAGTTCCTCTCCCAGGGCTTGCTCGGGCGACATGTAGGCGACGGTGCCCAGCGCCGTGCCCGGGCTGGTCAGGTGTTCCCGGAACCCGGCGGTGGGAGCGTTGGAAGCGCCGACTGCCTCGGCCACCTTTCTCTTTTGCGGGGAGAGTTTGGCCAGTCCGAAATCCAGCACCTTGGCCTGCCCGCGGTTGGTGATGAAGATGTTGGCGGGCTTGATGTCGCGATGCACGATGCCGCTCGCGTGCGCGGCGTCGAGCGCATCGCTGATCTGAATGCCCCACTCCACGGCTTGCGAGATCTTCAGCGCACGCCCTTCGATGCGATGCTTCAGGGTCATTCCCTCCAAGCACTCCATGACGATAAAGTGCCGGCCCTGATCTTCACCGACATCGTGGATGGTGCAAATGTTGGGATGGTTCAGAGCGGAGGCGGCGCGCGCTTCCCGGCGAAAGCGCTCCAGGGCGGGAGCGTCGGCCGAGAGCTCGGGTGGCAGGAACTTGATGGCTACAGAGCGGCCCAGCTTGATGTCCTCGGCCTTGTAGACCACACCCATCCCGCCGCCGCCGAGCTTTTCCAGGATGCGGTAGTGCGAAATGGTTTCGCCGGTCACGAGGGATGCCTTGGGTTGAGTGCGGGGAATCTTAGGCGGTGCCGAGGATAGCGTCAACGTGGGAAGCGGCCAGGCCCACGAACGAGAGCGATGAAAGCTCAGGAGGATTCCCACCTCCTCAGCCGCCGGTTTCTGCCGGCGCCATCAGCAGGACGTGGGCTTCGCCCTCGATCACCTTCTGGCCGTGCTGGTTGGTCCAGATGGTGGCCAGCGTCAGCAATGGTTTGTCCTCGCGGATGTGGCTGACCGTCGCCGTTACGGTCACGGTGTCGCCCACGTACACGGGCTTGACGAACCGCAGCGTCTGATCCAGGTAGATCGTGCCCGTACCGGGCAAGTGCATGCCAATGCAGGCAGAGACCAGCGACGCGCTCAGGATACCTTGCGCGATGCGATGCTTGAACCGCGTCCGCGCAGCGAACGCCTCGTCCATGTGCAGGGGGTTGCGGTCGCCGGTGAGTTCAGCGAACTTCTCGATCTCCGCCTCTCCGAAGGTCTTCGTCAACTGGACGGAGTCGCCTATCTTCCACCTGCCTTGCTGCGGCATTTCGTTTTCTCCCTGGCCTATTGCCGGTCTGCGGCCTCGCACCACTGTACACACCTTTTCCCGCCTGTCATACAATCCTGCATTCAGATATGAGGGAGATTCCCATGACCGGCCAGAATCCCTACCAGCTCGATCTCGACCGCAACGCCGCCAACTACGTGCCGCTCACGCCGCTGACGTTCATCCGCCGCACGGCAGCGGTGTACCCGGAGCGCACTGCGGTCATCCACGGCAGCCTCAAGCGCACGTGGAAGCAGACCTACGAGCGCTGTGTGCGGCTCAGCTCGGCACTCAAGCAGCGCGGTGTCGGCCTCGGCGACACCGTCGCGCCGATGGCCCCCAACATTCCCGAGACGCTCGAATGCCACTTCGGCATCGCCATGGCCGGCGCGGTGCTCAACGCGCTCAACATCCGTCTTGACGCCGACGCCATCGCTTTCATGCTCCAGCACAGCGAAAGCAAGCTGCTCATTACCGACCGGGAGTTCGCGCCGGTGATCGGCAAAGCTCTCAGTATGGTGCAGAAAAAGCCGGTGGTCATCGACATCGAGGACCCGCTCGCCAAGGGCGGCGAGCGGCTGGGCGAGCTGACCTACGAGCAGTTCCTCGCCCAAGGCGACCCCAACTGCGCCTGGGAGTTTCCGGCCGATGAATGGCAGGCCCTCGCGCTGAACTACACCTCGGGCACCACCGGGAATCCCAAGGGCGTGGTCTATCACCATCGCGGGGCTTATCTGAACGCCATCGGCAACGTGCTCACCTGGGCCATGCCGCACTTCCCCGTCTACCTGTGGACGCTGCCTATGTTCCACTGCAACGGCTGGTGCTTCCCCTGGACGGTGACCGCGATGGCGGGCACCCACGTCTGCCTGCGCGCCGTCACGCCGAAGGGCATGTACGACGCCTTCGCCGACCACGGGGTCACCCACATGTGCGGCGCACCCATCGTGATGGGCATGCTGATAAACGCGCCCGACGAGGTTCGTCGCAAGCCGGCGCAGCGGGTGCAGGTGATGACCGCCGCCGCCGCTCCGCCCGCCGCTGTGCTGGAGAAGATGCAGAACCTCGGCTTCGACGTCACCCACGTGTACGGCCTGACCGAGGTTTATGGGCCGGTCACGGTGTGCGCCTGGCATGACGAATGGGACTCGCTGCCCATCAGCGAACAGGCGGTGTACAAGTCGAGGCAGGGCGTGGCCTACGTCACGCTGGAAGGGCTGATGGTCGCCGACGCTGCTACCCTCAAGCCCGTGCCCAGCGACGGCGCCACCCTGGGCGAGATCTTCATGCGCGGCAACACCGTCATGAGCGGATATCTGAAGAACGCCAAGGCCACGCGCGAAGCTTTTGCTGGCGGCTGGTTCCACACCGGCGACCTGGGCGTCTGGCATCCCAGCGGCTACATCGAGCTGAAGGACCGCTCCAAGGACATCATCATCTCCGGCGGCGAGAACATCTCGACCATCGAAGTGGAATCGGTCCTCTACCGGCATCCGGCGGTGCTCGAGGCCGGCGTGGTGGCGCGTCCCGATGAGAAGTGGGGTGAGACCCCGTGCGCATTCATTATGCTCAAAGAAGGCGCCGCGGTCACGGAGCAGGAGATCATCGACTTCTGCCGCCAGCACCTGGCGCACTTCAAGGCGCCCAGGACGGTAGTCTTCGGACCTCTGCCTAAGACCTCCACCGGCAAGCTGCAGAAGTTCAAGCTGCGCGAGCAGGCCAAGACGATTTCGACGCTGCACACTTCGAGGCCAAGAGGTGAGTTTCTAACCACGGAGCAACAGCGACGGGAGAATTGAGTCATTGATCCATTGGATCCTTTGGGTCACGGAAAACAGCCCTGACTCCGTGAATCAATGGCTCGATGACCTAAACGCCCCG
>JAHFUA010000164.1 GCA_023265315.1 Acidobacteriota bacterium
GGACTGCGTTTTGGGAGTGGTGCGGTTGATCTCGTCGGCGAGCAGGATGTTGGTGAACACCGGCCCGGGCTTGAATTCGAAACGCTGCTCGATGGCGGAGTAGATGGAGATGCCCACCACGTCGCTGGGCAGCATGTCGCTGGTGAACTGGATGCGCTGGAACGAGCAATCCAGGCCGCGGGCCAGCGCATGCGCCAGCGTGGTCTTGCCCACGCCGGGAACGCCTTCGATCAGCAAGTGCCCGCGAGCGAACAGCGCCACCAGCGCCAGGCGCACCACCTCGTCGGTGCCGCGGATCACACGGCGCAGCGCGCCTTCGAGCTGCATCGCGCGCTGCACGGGTTCCGAAACTGCGCGAACGGCCATGCTGTCTCGGATTGTAAGCGATAAGCCGGGCAGGAGTCAGGCGTCAGCGGCCCGGCGGTCGGGTTTGGCTGCTGACTCCTGACTACTGCTCCAAGAACTCCGGCGGCCTTCCCGTCAGGCGCTCGATGCGCTTGCGGATGGGTGGATGCGTCGAGAACAGGCTGGCGAAGTTCATCCCCAACAGCGGCTGCACGATGAACAGGTGCGCGCTCGAAGGGGACGCCACCATCGGGACCCGTTTGGAATAAGCATCCAGCTTTTGCAGGGCCCGCGCCAGCGCATAGGGATTGCCGGTGAAGTGTGCGCCGGTGGCGTCGGCTGCGTACTCGCGCGAGCGCGAGACGGCAAGCTGGATGAGCATGGCCGCGATCGGCGCCAGGATCAGCATGAACAGCGCTCCCAGGCCGCCTCCGCCGCGATCTTCGCGGTCGCGACCGCCCATGCCGCCGAACAGCGCCCCCCAGTAGGCCATGCGCGCCAGAATGGTGATGGCGCCGGCCAGGGTGGCGGCGATGGAGCTGATCAGGATGTCGCGGTTGCGCACGTGCCCCAGCTCATGCGCCAGCACGCCTTCCAGTTCCTCGTCGTCCAGCAGATTGAGGATGCCCTGGGTCACGGCGACCGAAGCGTGACTGGGGTTGCGCCCGGTGGCGAAGGCGTTGGGCGATTCCGTCGGGATCACGTAGATCTTGGGCATGGGCAGGCCCTGCCGCTGCGTGATGCGCTCCACCACCTCGTACACCCGCGGCAGTTGCTCGCGCGTCACCGGCTGTGCGCGATAGGTCATGAGCGCAATCTTGTCGGAGAAGAAATAGGAGACGAAGTTCATGACCGCGGCCAGTCCCAGGGCCAGGATCATGCCTCGCTGGCCGCCGAGCCAATCCCCTACCAGGATCATGAAGCCGGTCAACAGCCCCAGCAGCAAGGCGGTTTTCAGTGCGTTACCCATAGAGAAAGTACCTGACATTATAGATGCCGGGCGCGACCCGCAGATGCGGATCTACAGTAGCTTATACGTCAGAGAGTTACGGGCGGTTCCGGAGGGCAGGTGTCATCCTTCGAGAGGCAAACCCGAGCGGAGGATCCGACGAGATCGCTTCCGCAACCGGCATCAGCGGCGTCAGTCGACACGCCAGATTCTCCCGCTTCACTTCGCTCCGCGGAAGAATGACACTCCAGCTAAATTTCAGTTTGTTTGGCCCGCAACAGCCCGGCTGAGGCTGGGCCCCTCCGAAACCGCTCGGAGCCAAAAGCCAAGAGCCAGGAGCTAAGAGCTTGCTCGTTTTGCGGCACGCGCGAGCGTGGTGTCCAGAGCCGCCTTGGCCTTCTCATATTCCTCGGCGGAGATGGTTCCCTGGTGACGCTCCATCTCGAGCTGGAACAGCTCCTCTTTCAGCGCCTCAAGGAGACGATCGCCATTTCGTGCCGGCGCCGCCGCCGGTGGAGCTTCCACACGTGGCTGCGGCGGCCCAGCGGTTCTCCTGACTTCTGCGCGCTTGGTTGCCGTCGCCGCGGGCTGTAGCGGCACACCATTGCTGCCCGCCGTCGCCGGCTTGGGTCGGGTCACGACGTAAAACACTCCCAGCGCCAGCGCCACGGCCAGCCCGCCCAGGATAAATCCGCGATAACGATGCAGCGGGTCTGGAGTCTCTTCCGGAGCGCCCAGTCCGCCTCCGGGACCTCCGCGGCGCTGCGCCATTCCGCCGCCTTGTCCACCTCCGCCGCCAGCAGTCGCTGTTTGCTGTCCTTCCTGGATGGTGCCCGTGCCCGAGAGGTTGAAGCTCAAGTCCTGTCCGGGATTGACGTTGGTTATCACCTGGATGTTGGCGTTGGGGTCGCCGCCAGTCATCGCCTGGTATCCGGCTCCGCCCGCGAACTGCATGGACTTCGGCAGCATGACCACGACATGATCCGCGGGATAGAGCGGTCTGGGCCCGATCTTGATCTTGCCCGAATAGGGCAGATGGTAGCTCACCTGGAAACGGGTCTCTCCCGGCCGCAGCGGGAACACGAAAGCGTACTTGTTCTTTTCCTTTTGCGGCACCGGCGCGGAGTTGACCGGCTGCCCGCCAGGACCGGAAGCCATCGAGGAATCCACTTGCGCGTCGGCGGGCAGCATAGCCTCGAAGGCGTTATCGCTCATCTGGGTGCGCGGAGGGCTGGAGGTATTCTTCACGACCCAGAGCTCGGTCACCTGCAGGTTATTGCCCTCGGTTTGGGCGCGCATCATGTCCACGGTCAGGCCGATGCCCTCGACCTTAGCGGCGGCCTCGTACACCGTGACCTCCACCGTGCTGGTCCCCGGCGGCACCATGCCGCCCTGGGGAAAGTAATTCACACCCTGGTGCAGCACGCGGACCATGTGGGGAGCGCCGGTCTCGTCGTACTTGAAGCTGAAGCGCCCCTGGGCGTCGGTCTTGGTGCGGGCGGCTTCCGTCATGCCCTGGGAGAGGTCGAGCAGAACCACGTCGTCGCCGCCGGCGGGCTTGCCGGTGGTGCCGTTCTTCACCGTGCCTTTCAGGTTCGTGGCCGTGGACAACGCGCTCAGCGCCAGCAAGGCTGCCAGCACGCGCAGCAGCATCGAGTTCTTCAACCCAGGAATCTTCAACGCCGGGCTCCTTTGCGGGATTTCACGGGGACTGCCGGCGCCACGCTCGCCGCGTTCTCCAGTTGCTCGATCTCGGCCAGCACCTGCGCCGCTTCTGCCTCCAGCGTCGAGCGCATGGCCTGGAAGTCGGTGTCCGGGAACTTTCCGGCTTGGTACTCGAAGTTCAGGTCGCGCAGGTTCTCGTAGATCACTTCTTTGCGCTCGTAGAGATAGACCAGCCGCGTCTTCTCCTCGCCCGCCGGAACTTCCTGTTCCATGGAGAAAACATAGAAGAAGAGGATGGCGGTGAACAGCACGCAGAGGGCGATGATCATAGCTCCGTCTCTTTGCGGGCGCGCTGGCGGAAGGATTCAAGTTCCAGGTCCACCGGCGGAGCCGCCGGAGATTCCGCCGCCAGCCGCGCTTGGCGCATCCTCCAGCGGCGGACTACCCACACCACAGCGAAAATGCCCGCGCCCAGGGCCGCGAACGGCGTGATCCACGCCACCCGGTTAAAGCCGGTGGTGGTAGGCGCGGCCAGCACCACGGCGCCGTACTCCTGCACAAAACGTTGCAGAATGAGGTCGTCGCTGTCCGGACCTTGCAAGCCCGCCAGCAATTCCTGCCGCATCTTTTCCGAGTACGGGCAGCCGACGTGGTTGCACTCCAGCAGGATCTGGTTGCAACCGCAGCGGCACATCAGCTTGTGGCCGAGATTCTCGAAGCGCGCACCGCTGGGATCGGCGCCCAGCAGGAAGGTGGCGGCGAGAAGCACGCACGCAATCTGCAAGATCCTCAAAGAAGTAGGGGTCCCTCGACTTGCGCTCCGTCGCTGCGCTCCGTCGCGCGTCGCTCGGGATGACAAATAGAAAGAAAGCTTCTTCCGCATCAGTCACCCGCCTCTACTGCTGCGGCGGCGTGCGCGCGCGCCGGCTGTCGCAAGGTGACTGCGGCCGCGTTGGGCACCAACGCCAACAGCGTGCCAAAGATCACGACGTATACGCCCACCCAGATCCACATGACCAGCGGGTTGAGGTGGGCGCGGATAATGGGCGGCCCGTTCTCGTCGTTGCGCCCGGCATAGACCAGGTAGAGGTCTTCTTTCGGAGTGGATCGGTTGGCCACCATCGTCGCCGTCTGGCCGCTGGCCTTGTACATCCGCCGTTCGGGATACATGGTCGCTACCTTGTCATTGCCCTTGTACACGTCCACGATGGCGGACTCGCTGCTGTAGTTGGGATTGTCGTCCTGGGTATAGGAGCGGCCCACCAGCGTGTAGGGGCCGATGCTCATGCGGTCATTCACACCCAGCGGCTGTTCGTTCTGCCGGTTGAACGCCGAGCCGGCGATGCCGATGATGATCACCACCACACCGAAGTGGACGATATAGCCGCCGTAGCGGCGAGTGTTGCGGCGCGTCAGCTGCACCATCGAGGCCAGCAGGTTTTGCCCCGTCTTATCGTGGATAACCCGCCCCCCGCGGATGAACTCTGAAGCCACGGTCGCCGTCACCAGCACCGAGAGCGAGATGGCCATCAGCGAGTAGAAGATGGAGGTGTCCTGCCACGGGCGCATACCCAAGGCGATGAGCAGGATTGCCGTCGCCACGGCCGCCACCGCCGGCCACAGGAAGTTGCGCCGCAGGCTCTCGACCGACGTCTTGCGCCAGGCCAGCAGCGGCCCCACCGCGGTGAGCAGCAGCAGGAACATGGCGATGGGCAGGTTGACGCGGTTGAAGAACGGCGGGCCGACCGTAACCTTGGTTCCCTGCAC
>JAHFUA010000077.1:0-2697 GCA_023265315.1 Acidobacteriota bacterium
GTCACAGTCGCCTGTGACGGTTGGCCTACGCCCGCCAGCGCGCCGCTGGCTATAATTTCCGGTCTTTTGAATAATTTTGCGGAGGTGTGTGACATGGCGGATTCATACAACGGGCTGCCCATCCCCAAGGACGGGACCCGAATTAGCTACAGCAACGGGAAGTACAACATTCCCGACAACCCGATTATCCCCTTCATCGAGGGTGACGGCACCGGGCGCGACATCTGGAAGGCGTCGGTGCGCGTGTTCGACGCGGCGGTGCAGAAGGCCTACAACGGCAAGCGCCGCGTGGTGTGGTACGAGATCTTCGCCGGCGAGAAGGCCATGGCCAAGTTCAAGAGCTGGCTGCCGGACGGCAGTATCGAAGCCATGAAGGACCTGCGGGTCGGCATCAAGGGCCCCCTCACCACCCCGGTGGGCGGCGGCATCCGTTCCCTCAACGTGGCGCTGCGCCAGATCCTCGACCTCTATGCCTGCGTGCGTCCGGTGAAGTGGCTGGGCGCGCCCTCGCCGGTGAAGCATCCTGAGCGCATGAACGTGATGATCTACCGCGAGAACACCGAGGACGTGTACGCCGGCATCGAGTGGGAGCAGGGCACACCCGAGGTCAAGAAGCTGATCGAATTCCTGAACAAGGAGATGCTGAAGGGCGGGCCCAAGCAAATCCGCCTGGACTCCGGCATCGGCATCAAGCCCATCTCCATCACCGGGACCAAGCGCCTGGTGCGCAAGGCCATCCAGCATGCGCTGGAGAACGGCCGCAACAAGGTGACGCTGGTCCACAAAGGCAACATTCAGAAGTTCACCGAGGGCGCGTTCCGCGCCTGGGGCTACGAACTGGCGGTCAGCGAGTTCCGCGACAAGGTGGTCACCGAGCGCGAGAGCTGGATCCTGGACAACAAAGACAAGAACCCCAACCTCTCCATCGAGCAGAACGCCAACATGGTCGAGCCGGGGCTGGAGTTCGCCGCTCCCGAATTCCGCAACGACATTTACAAGGAAGTGAAAGCCTGCTTGGATTCGATCTATAAGACCCACGGCAACGGGCAGTGGAAGAAGAAGCTGATGGTCAACGACCGTATCGCCGACTCGATCTTCCAGCAGGTGGTGACGCGCGCCGACGAGTACGAAGTGCTGGCCACGCCCAACCTGAACGGCGACTACATCTCCGACGCGTGCGCGGCGCAGATCGGCGGCCTGGGTATCGCGCCCGGCGCCAACATCGGCGACGGCTACGCCATGTTCGAGGCCACCCACGGCACCGCCCCCAAGTACGCCGACCTGGACGTCATCAACCCCAGTTCGGTGATGCTCTCGGGCGTGATGATGTTCGAGTTCCTGGGCTGGAAAGAAGCGGGGCAGCTCATCGAGGACGGCATCCGCAAGACCATCGAGCAGAAGAAGGTCACCTACGACTTCCACCGCCTGCTGGAAGGCGCCACTAAGGTGAAGTGCAGCGAGTTCGCCACCTACATTATCCAGAACATGGAACCCAAGACTGCTTCCACCGCCGCTGACTAGCAGGGAAGCGCAATTGTTAGGCGAAGCGTAATTGTTACTGGTGAAGGGGCACGCCTTCAGGCGTGCCGCAAGGAGATGTAAGACTCCGGCTTTAGCCGCTGAGGGAATCTCCCTCAGGGCCTAAAGGCCCGCGCATACGTAGGCCTTAGCGGCACGGCTCAAAGCCGTGCCCCTTCACCTGCATGCTTGACTGTAGGCCCGCTCTGGCGGGAAAGGGTTAGAATCTGTCATCCGGCCCCGCCCTCAGGTACGGAGGCAGGGCTTTTGCGAGGCACTTATGCGGAAGAAAATTACTATCGTAGGTTCGGGCAACGTAGGCGCGACGGCCGCTCACTGGATGGCGTCCAAGGAATTGGGCGACATCGTGCTCATCGACATCATCCCGGGCGTGCCCCAGGGGAAGGGCCTCGACCTGCTCCAGGCCATGCCCATCGAGAAGCGCGATTCCTCCGTGCTCGGCACCGAGGACTACAAGGACACCGCCAACTCCGACATCGTCGTCATCACCGCCGGCATCCCGCGCAAGCCGGGCATGAGCCGCGACGACCTGCTCAACACCAACTACAAGATCATGCAGGACGTGGTGGGCAAAGTGGTGACGCACTCGCCTAACTGCATCCTCATCATCGTGTCGAACCCGCTGGACGCCATGGCGCAGGCTGCCTACAAGATCAGCGGCTTCTCCCGCAACCGCGTCATGGGCATGGCGGGGGTGCTGGATTCGGCGCGCTTCCGCGCCTTCATCGCCATGGAGCTGGGCGTGAGCGTGGAGAACGTGACCGCGTTCGTCCTGGGCGGGCACGGCGACACCATGGTGCCGCTGCCGCGCTATTCCACCGTCGCTGGCGTGCCCATCACCGAGCTGATGGAGAAATCAACCATCGAGCGCCTGGTGCAGCGCACGCGCGACGGCGGTGCTGAGATCGTCAAATATTTGAAGACGGGCAGCGCCTACTACGCACCCTCGGCTGCCGTAACCGAGATGGTCGAGGCCATCCTCAAAGACAAGAAGAAGATCCTGCCCTGCGCCGCGTATCTCGAGGGCGAGTACGGCATCCACGGGCTGTTCGTGGGCGTGCCCTGCAAGCTGGGCGCCCGCGGCATTGAGGATGTGTGGGAGATCCGCCTGACCGACGAAGAAATGGCCGCCCTGAGGAAGAGCGCCGACTCGGTGAA
>JAHFUA010000077.1:2797-16541 GCA_023265315.1 Acidobacteriota bacterium
TCCACGGGCTGTTCGTGGGCGTGCCCTGCAAGCTGGGCGCCCGCGGCATTGAGGATGTGTGGGAGATCCGCCTGACCGACGAAGAAATGGCCGCCCTGAGGAAGAGCGCCGACTCGGTGAAGGAGTTGGTGGCAGTCGTCGGCGTCTAGACAGTCGCCAGTAGCCGGTCGCCAGTTGCCAGGTTTGATCCCGCTCGCAGGAGCGGGATTTTTTTGTGGCCGCCACCCGCCACAGGCCATCTGCTGTTACGGAGGCAGCCATGGACTTGCGGTATCCCATCGGCCCATTCAAGTTCGAAGGGCAACCGAGCGAACAGCAGATCAAACAATTCATCGCCGACATCGAGCAGGCGCCATCGCGGTTGCGGGCAGCGCTCGCCGGGCTCTCGGAACAACAGCTGGAGACGCCCTACCGTCCCGGCGGATGGACGCTGCGGCAGGTGGCCCATCACGTCCCCGAGAGCCACATGAACGCGTATGTGCGCATGAAGCTGGCGCTTACCGAGGACAACCCCACCATCAAGCCCTACGACGAAGCGCGCTGGGCGGAGACGCCGGACGTCCGCGGCACTCCTATCGCTGTCTCTCTGGCTTTGCTCGAAGCCCTGCATCAACGCTGGGTCACGCTGCTCAAGGCTCTCGGCCCGGCAGATTTTGCGCGCACCTTTAACCATCCCGAGAGCGGCCCATGGACCCTCGGCAAGTATGTTGCGTTCTACTCCTGGCACGGCCAGCATCACGTGGCGCACATCACCAGCTTGCGCCAGTGCATGGGGTGGTGATCCTGAATCTGCCGTTTCGCGGGGACGGCAGAAACACTACCCTTCGCAGCGTTAAGATATTTACGTGAGTACTTATGTCTGGATGCGCCTGCTTGAGTCGGCAGCCCGGCGTTACGATTTCGGCGTCCGTCTCCTTTCCCTCGGCCACATCGGGAGTGTCTACGACCGGGTGGTGGAATTCACCCGTGGCTCCGATGTGCTGGATCTGGGTTGTGGAACGGGCAACGTGGCGCTCCGCTTGGCCGGGCTCGGACTGCGCGTCACCGGAGTTGACCTTTCTCCGGAAATGCTCGATGTTGCCCGGCGCAAAACCCCGCCCGGCTCGGCCCTGCGCTGGGTAGAAACCAGCGCGGTGGAACTGATCGACCACTTCCAGGTCGAGTCGTTCGACACCATCGTCAGCATCCTGCTGTTTAGTGAATTGAGTGAAGCCGAGCAGCATTTAGTGTTGCGCCAGTGCTGCCGCCTGCTACGTCCTGGCGGCCGACTGATTGTCGCCGATGAGGTGCGCGCACCGACGCTCATTCGGCGTACGCTTCACAACCTGGTGCGGTTGCCGCTAGCTGCGATCACGAGCTACTCTTGGCACGGGAAGCATCAGGGCGCACATCACCAGCCTGCGCGAGCGTATGGGGTGGTAACGCCGGCGTCTCGCCGGCATCATCCCAGGTGCGGATCCCGCGGCGGCTCGGGCGCGATCTCGTACTGCTCTTGGATGCGCGCCAGCAAAGAGCGCAGGATGAGCTCGCGATCGAAGCGGCGCACGATCAAGAGGTCGGTGCCGAACATCTCGTCCCAGCCCTCTTCCCGCATCACCTGCGCAATGCCGCTGGGCGTGCCCACGAAATACGAGCTGGTCCAGGAATCACCCGACCCGGGATTCTCGAGTTCCAGGAACAGCTCGTCGTAGAAGCATTCCGGGTCGGGCGGGCCGGTCTCGGAGTCGAAGCCGCGGAAGTAGTGATTGCGAAGGCGCAGCCGGGATTGGTTTTCCGGTTCGTTCGCCGCAGGGAAGGGAAGAGCCGTGATCTTCGGCGGCTCGAGGCTGGCCGCATCCACCGGCCGCGAAAGACGCCGCAACAGCGCCAGCAGGCCGATGCCGCCAGCGATGAGCACGACCGTGCCCAGGGAGTCGTCCATTACAACCGCCATTACAACAGCATGGCACAGCGGGATTGAATGCGCCACGTTCGGGGAAGGGCACGGCTTTTAACCATGCCGCTGACTACCTCTAAGAATTGTTATTCCGAGCGCCGCCCGAGCGAGCGCACGCGAACGAGGGCAAGCGGGGAATCTCGGTGTTGAGGAATGCCTGAGGGACGACGCTGTCGTTATAACGTGCGCAGAACAAGTACTACTGCAGATCCCTAGACTTGCGCTCCGTCGCAAAGCTCCGTCGCGCGGCGCTCGGGATGACAATCCTGGGGTGGCCGTACGGCACGGCTGAAGCCATGCTCCTCCGAAAGCCCCTAAAGCACCTCGGCGTCCTCTGCGCTCTCGGCGGTGAAAGATTCTAGGCTGTCGCCGCCTGCGGCTCGGGCTCGCCGAACTTCACCGACACCAGCTTGGAGACCCCCGCCTCCTGCATGGTCACGCCGTACATCACCGGCGCCGCAGTCATGGTCTTCTTGCTATGGGTGATGAGCACGAACTGGGTGGTGTTGCTCATCTCCTTCACCAGCTCGAGGAAGCGCCCGATGTTGGTCTCGTCCAGCGGCGCGTCCACCTCGTCCAGGATGCAGAACGGGCTGGGCTGGTACTGGAAGATGCCCACCAGCAGCGCCAGCGCGGTCAGGGCCTTCTCGCCGCCCGAGAGCAGGAGCACGTTTTGCAGCTTCTTGCCCGGAGGCGAGGCCACCACGTCGATACCGCTCTCCGCCGTGTTCTCCTCGTCGGTCAGGCGCATGAAAGCGTTGCCGCCGCCGAACAGCTTGCGGAACGTGGCCTGGAAGTTCTCGTTGATTTTGCCGAACGCCTCCTGGAACTTCTGCCGCGAATAAACGTCGATCTCGCGGATGGTGTTCTGCGTGTTCTCGATGGAATCCAGCAGGTCCTTGCGCTGGGTCTCCAGGAAGGCGTGCCGCTGCGCGGTTTCCTGATATTCCTCGAGCGCCATCATGTTCACCGGGCCCATGTTCTCGAGGCGCGTGCGCATCTCGCGGTACATCGCCTCTTCCGCCGCCAGTTGCTCGCCTTCGACGCGGAGGATCGCCGGGTCGCCGCGCATCTCGCCAGCGGCGATGCCCAGCTCGTTGATGGCCGTCTGCTCCATGTACTCGGTGTCGGACTTGAGCTTGGCGGCCGCCGCCGAAAGCTCGCCACGGCGGTCACGCGCCTGGTCCAGGGCCTGGCGTGTTTCCCGGAGCTGCTGCTCGATCTCCGCCAGCCTGGCCCGCAGCTCGCCGGATTCCGCCTGTAGCTCCGCGCTGCGCGCCTGCGCCGCTTGGCGCTCGGCCTCGAGCGCCTCGAGTCGTTCGGCGATGTGGAGATTCTCCTGCTCGCGCTCGTGCCGCTCTGCAACCGCCGCCGCCAGCCGCGAGCGCAGACCGTCGATGCGAAGCCGCACGTCGTTGGCCAGCGTCTCGATGCGTTGGAGCGCCGCTGCTGCCGCCGTGCGCCGCGCTTCCAGGGCCGCCAGCCGCGCCCCCACTTCCGCCGCGGTGTGCGCCGCCGCGTCCCGCGCCGTTTTCAGCGCCACCAGCTCCTCCTGCGCCGAGGCGCGCTGGCTCTCCAGTTCCGCCCGGTGCAGCTCGTGCATGCCGGCCTCGGCCTGCCTCGCCCGCAGGAACACCTGCTTCTCCGCGCTCGCCGCTTTCACCTGCTCCCACTCGCGCGAGAAGGTCTCACGCCGCTGCCGGCTGCGCTCCACCTCCGACGCCAGTTGGTCGAGCACATGCGCTGAGGTCAGCGCCTGCTTCTCGGCATCGAGCCGCTGCTGCTCCAGTTCTCCCAGCAGACGATCGAGTTCGGCCAGCCGCCGGGTCAGCTTGGCGGTGCGCTGCTCCTCCACCCCCAGCGTCTTCTCGATCACCTCCAACTGCCGCGTGACCTCGCGCAGTTCGCGCTTGAGCGAGAGCGGACCTTCCGTGCGCTGGCGTCCCCCGGTCACGGTGACGTTGTGGAAGCACTCGCCGGTCTGGGAGAGGAAGAAGGCGTCCGGGTTCTCCAGCGCCAGCTCGCGCGCTAGGAAGGGGTCGGGCGTGATGTAGCCATTGCCCAGCTTGGACAGGATGACTTCGAGCGATTTGCCGAAGCCGTTCCGCACACGGATGCAGTTCTTGAGCGGCACGATGCGCTCCGGGCGCGGATGGATTCGCGCCGATTCGTCCAGAGCAAAGGAGAACTTCGCCTGCGAGTCCTCCGGATACACCAGGAAGGTGGCGCGGCCCTCGACGTCGCCGCGCAGCAGGCGCAGACCTTCGTCGGCCGCGTCCCACGACTTCACCACCACATAGTTCAGCTCGTCGCGCAGAAAGTCTTCCACCACGTGCTCGTACTGGCCCTCCACCTCGAGGAAGTCGGCCAGCACGCCGGCGGGAGCGAACCCGTTCTGCATGGCGCCCGACTGGAAGAGGCGCTTCACCGATTCGGTGGAGTATCCGTGCTCGGCGATCACCGCTTCGAGCGACGCCCTCTTGCCCAGCGCGGTGGCGAATTCCGCACGCAGCGTATCCATGCGGCGCTTGGACTCGGTCTCTTCCGCGCGCGCGGTCTCGAGCTCCCGGCGCGTGCTTTCGATCTCGAGGCCGAGCCAGGCCACGCGCTGCGATACCGACTCGAACTCCAGCGTCAGGTGCCCGCGCCGCCCGCCCGAGGACTCCATGGCCGCGATGGCCACGGCGATCTCCTGCTCCAGGCGCGCCGCCTCGCGGTCGAGCGCCGCGCGATGCTCCTCCGCCTGCGTGATCAGGTTGCGCACCTCGGCGGCGGCCGCCGCTACTTCCATGATCTCCACCCGGCGCTGCTCCTGCTGCTGCTCCACCGCCGCCAGCGCCGCCGCCGCCTCGGCCGCGTCCTGCTGCCGCGCCGCCGCTTCCGCCCGGCCGTCGGCCTCGTTGGCTGCCGCGGTGGCCAGCACGCTGCGATTGACTTCCAGTTCAGCGTCGAGCGCGCTCATCTGCGCTTCCGCCCGCGCCATGTCGGCCTCGCCCACCTCGGCCCGCAGCGCCAGTTCGCGGCAACGTTCCTGGTTGTGGCGCCGCTGCGCCACCGAGCGGTCGATCTCCAGCGTGATGTCGTTGGTGCGCTCGGAGTTCTGCCGCAGCTCGCTCTCGATGGCGTACCCCCGAGTGCGTGCCTCGTTCTGCACCGCTTCCATGTGCTCGGTGGCCTGGGTGCGGATGGAGATCTCGAGGGCGAGCGCTTCCAACTCCGCCTCCAGCGCCGCGGCCTCGCGCGCCAGTTGCGCCAGCTTGCTGGCCAGCACCACCTTCAGCCTGGCCTTCATCTCGTCGCGCAGCCGGACATAGCGCTCGGCCTTCGAGGCCTGCCGCTTGAGCGAGTTCATCTGCCGCGTGACTTCCTCGAAGATGTCGTTCAGCCGTGCCAGGTTCTGCTTGGCTTCTTCGAGACGCAGCTCCGCCAGCCGCTTCTTGGTCTTGAACTTGGTGATGCCGGCGGCTTCTTCGATGATGGCGCGCCGGTCGTGCGGCTTGCTGGAGAGGATCTGCCCGATGCGTCCCTGCTCGATCAGCGCGTACGACTCCGGGCCCAGCCCGGTGCCCATGAACATTTCCTGGATGTCGCGCAGCCGGCACAGCTTGCCGTTCAGCAGGTACTCGCTGTCGCCGGTGCGGAACAGGCGCCGGGTGATGACCAGTTGCCCCGCGTGGAATTCCTGCCGCTTGAACTTCCGCCGGCGGATCTTCAGCACCACGCCGGGATGCTCTGCGGCATCGGATTGCTCCTCGGCCCCTACTCCCTGCTCGCTACTCCCTACTCCCTCAGCTACGGCCCCTGCCTCCTGCTGTTCTGCCGGAAGCGGCTGCACGTCTGCGATGTGCGCCGCGGTGTCGGCGGCAGCCTGGGCGCGCACTGAGGCTTCGTCCCAGTCCCCTTCCGGGATGTTGTCCACGATCTCGATCTCGGGCTCGGAGACATCGCCACCCCCGTACACATCGGGGTCGATGAGCGTCAGCGAGACTTCGGCCATGCCGGTGGGCTGGCGGTCGCGGGTGCCGGCGAAGATGACGTCTTCCATGCGCGAGCCGCGCAGCGTCTTGGCCGACTGCTCGCCCAGCACCCAGGAGATGGCGTCGGCGATGTTGGATTTTCCGCAGCCGTTCGGCCCCACAATGGCGGCGATGCCGTCGCCGTGGAATTTCAGCTCGGCGCGGTCGCAGAACGACTTGAATCCCAGGATCTGCAGCTTCTTCAGTTTCAGCACGTCAACCCCTTTGGCTGGCTGGGAACCAGGCAGGATTCAGGATAGCCACACCAAACCCCTGCGTTTCCGCTAACTGTAGCCACGATGTCCTTCAGGGTCAAGCACAAAGGCCCTATATCTTGTGTCCCCTTGTGGATAACCCCTTGGTATCGGACACGCAATGCAGCCCGCCGGCACGTTTCGGCTGGGAAATAAGGTAAGGAGGGGAAAAATCGCCAAAGCTCCTCTCAATCTACTCCCGGAACGCACCAGAATCAATGCAACTGTTGATGCGGCGGATACCCGCATACAGGACGCCGTATTCATACAGGACGCCGTATTATGGGTCTTCGGCACAGGGGGAAGCGCCATGCTGTCTCGAACAGCCATCAGGCAACGGATACCGTTCGTTCTCGCGTTCGCCGTTTTCTGGCTAGGAGTTGCGAGCGATCATTTCTTGACGAAGCTATCGCCGAGCAGAATCTTTGTGGCTGCCGACGACCTCATCATCTCTGTCGTTCTGGGATGCGTGGTGCTGTTCTATGAAAGACGGAGGCGTCGGTACCTCGAAGCACGGCTCAAGGTCATCAGTGAGATGAACCACCACGTGCGCAATGCGCTGCAGGTGCTTTCATACACCACCATACGCCAGGAGGATGAGAAGGTGAGGAACATGATGCGCGACTCAGTGACGCGCATCGACTGGGCACTGCGGGAGGTCCTTCCCGCGGATGATCTGGTGGCATGACATCCCTGCATGTACCAAAAAGAAAGGCCCGGCTAGCCAGCCGGGCCACGTGAAACCTGAAAACTTGAAACTACTTCTCCCCTCCCAGCCTCTGGAAGAAGCGAATGATCGACTCGATCCCGCGATAGAAGTTCGGGATATGGAATTTCTCGTTGGGGGCGTGCAGATTGTCGTCGGGCAGGCCCATGCCCATCATGACGCTGGGAATCTTCAGTTCGTTGGCGAAGTCGCTGACGATCGGAATGGATCCCCCGGAGCGGATGAACACCGTGTCCTTCTTGAACACGTCGTGCATGGCTTCGGTGGCCGCCTTGATGTACTTGCTGTCGGTGCTCACCACCGAGGCCGGCCCTTTGCTGTGCACCTTGATCTTCACCTGGATGCCCTTGGGGGTGATCTTCTTGATGTACTTCTCGTACTTCTTGAGGATGTCGTCCGGGTCCTGATCGGGCACCAGGCGCATGGAGACTTTGGCCGCCGCCTTGGACGGAATCACCGTCTTCGCGCCCACGGCGGTGAAGCCGCCGGGCATGCCGTGGACCTCCACCGTCGGCCGCGCCCACAGCCGGTAGAGCGTGGGATACTTGGGCTCGCCCGTCAGCGTGGTCGAGCCTACTTCGTTCTTCAGGAACTCCTTGTCCTTGAAGGGCAGGCGCTTCCACGCCTTCAGCTCGTCTTTGGTGGGCGCCTTGACGCGATCGTAGAAGCCCGGGATCAGAACCTTTCCTTTCGCATCCTTCAGCTTGCTAATGATCTCGATGAGCCCGAAGAAGGGATTGGGCGCCGCCCCGCCGTACATGCCGGAGTGCAGGTCGATCTTGGGCCCCACTGCCTCCAGTTCGGTGTACACCAGGCCGCGCAGGCCTACGCACAGCGTGGGCAGGTTGGGGGCGAACAGCTCGGTGTCGGTGATCAGAGCGAAGTCGGCCTTCAGCCGGTCTTTGTGCTGGCTCACGTATGCGGAGATCGACTCGCCGCCCACTTCCTCCTCGCCCTCGATCAGCACCTTCACGTTGATGGGCATGCCGCCGTTGGACTTCATCATGGCTTCGAAGGCCTTCAGTTGCATCCAGAGCTGGCCTTTGTCGTCCACGGCGCCGCGGGCGTAGATGTTGTGATTGCGCTCGGTGGGCTCGAAGGGCGGCGACAGCCACTCCTCCAGCGGATCGGGCGGCTGCACGTCGTAGTGCGCATAGCAAAGCGCCGTGGGCTTGCCGGATGCGTGCAGCCAGTCGGCGTACACCAGGGGATGTCCTTTGGTGGGGATCACCTCGACGTGCTCGAATCCGATGCGGCCAAGCTCGGCGGCCACGAATTCCGCCGCCCGGCGCACGTCGGGCTTGTGTTCCTCCAGCGTGCTGACGCTGGGTATGCGGAGCAGGTCTTTAAGTTCATTCAAAAATCTTTGCTGATTCTCACGCGCATACGTCACGGGCGCATCGACTACGCTTGCCATATGAATGTCCTCTCGATATCTGAGTATACAACCCGTGAGCCTGGCTGTGCAGAGGTTGGCGGCCGGCCTAGACCCACGTGGTGAGCCTGCCCTGAGCGAAGTCGAAGGGGCCGCCCCCGGCCGTCAGGGCACGATGCAATTACGCCTGAAAGAGACAGGCGAGTCTCCGCTCGCCCGCCTGCGTAATTTACGTCTTCTCCGCCGTGATCACCGTGTAGGTCAGCTCCCCTGACCGATACGCTTCCAGGATGACGTCGATCCCTGCGACGAACTCCCGCGCGGCCGCGGGCAGCAGCTTTACCGCGACTGCCGCCGCCTTCGCCCGCTCACTGCAAATCTCCCAGGTCCGCACCACGCGAGGGCTCAGGTCTTCCGAGGCCCGCACCCGTAGTCCGACCGCCGCGATGGCGCTCTCGTACTGCTCGCGCGTCCACAGCTCCGGGCACAGGAACCGCGTCGCCACGTTCTGGGCTCGCGCGCTGGTCATGCTGCCCGTCCAGGCAGACAGCAGCAACTGTCCTGGTGCGCGAAGAGTCCGGCCGGCGTTCTCGAAGTAGCCGCGCTTGTCGGCGAAATGCTCGGACGACTCCATCGTCCACACCAGGTCAAACTGCGCCGCGGGATAGACAAACGTCTCGGCATCCTCGGCTACGATGGTTACCAGGTCTGCGGCACCGGCGCGCGCTGCATTCTCGCGCGCGATGTGCGCTTGTTTCCCGCTGATGGTGATCCCCAGCACGCGGCATCCGTACTGCCGAGCGAGGTAGATGGCGGTTGCGCCATGACCGCAGCCAACATCCAAGACGTCGCCACCGAATGCTCCCAGCAGGCTCACGCAATGTTCGATAAGGCAGACTTGCGCCCTGGCCGGCCCGTCGCCATCCATGAACAGCCCATGATGGATGTGGTCGCCCCAAAATGTGCGATAGATGAACGCCAGCGAATCGTAATGCTGGCGCACCGCCGCGGCCGTCGCCATCAGAACCTCGCCGAAGAAAAAGCGCTCAGGTCGAAATCCGGTTTCGCACCGCGCACCACCTGCGACATGACCAGGGCCGTCACTGGGGCCAGCAGGATGCCGTCGCGATAGTGCCCGGCGGCGACGAAATAATTTTCGACCTCGGTCGCGCCCAGCAGCGGCAGCGCATCGGGCGTGCCCGGACGCAGGCCAGCCCACGTCTCCAGCATCCGCGCTTCGCCCAGCTCGGGGATCAGACTGGCGGCGGCCTGGTGCAGCCGCTGGATGGTGTCCGGGTCCACGCGCTTGTCGAAACCGGCGTCTTCGAGTGTCGAGCCGATCACGATTCGTCCGTCGCTGCGCGGCACTACGTAGACCTCAGGCGCGCGCACCACGTGATTCACCAGCCCGTGCTGCGCCGTGACCACGCACAGCATCTGCCCCTTGACCGGCCGGGTAGGGAAGCGCAGCGGCCCGACCTCGCCCGCCCACGCGCCACAGCAGTTCACCACCGCGCCGGCGGCATAAACTGTCTTCGCCGTCTTGACCGCGACGGCGCGCCCGCCCTCGACCTCGACTGCGATAACCGCCGAGCCGGAGGCGATGTCGACGCCGCGATGTTTCGCCGCCTTCACCGACGCGGCGATAAGCCCGCGCGGATCCACGCTGCCTTCCGGTGTCCAGTATGCCGGCTCGCCCGAGTAGGCGAGACGCGGCTCCAGTCGCGCGATCTCCTCCGCATCGAGCAGCCGCCATTCTCCTGTAGGGATGCAGCTGGTTGCATCTCCTGCGGGCAGCTCGGGGAGGTACGCGATCGTGCCCTGCATGCGGAGGTCGACGCGCATTCCCGACTCGTCATCGATCTCGTGCACGAACTCGGGATACAGGCCGGCACTGGCCTGCGCCAGCCGCCGCAGCGGGTCGGGCAGCATGGGGTCGCACCAGGCCAGCATGCCGGCGGCGGCGTGCGAGGCTTCGCGTCCGGGCTCGCCGCGCTCCACGATCAGCACGCTGGCGTCGTGCTTGCGCAGTTCCCGCGCCAAAGACACGCCCACGATGCCGCCCCCGGCGATCACCACATCCCAAGCTTTCACGGGAGTATTCTAGCGGAGGGCAGGGCTTCACCTCAGCACTCAGCACTCAGCAAAGGCATTGTGATTTTGCTGATGCTGAGTGCTGACCGCTGAGTGCTTCCCTGGTTACTCACTGGCATCTGCGTCCATTTCCACCTTGAACTCACCTTGCCGCCGCGTCAGAATTGGCTTTCAGGAGGATACGCGGGCCATGGCCAAGTGCCCCCGGTGCGGCGTTGCGGTACCCGCCTACACGCGCTGCGAGGGCTGCGGGCTGGTTCTGGGATTCGACGGGATCACCGTGCTGATCGAATTCGAGGACTCTCCGCGTTTCCAGCGCGCCTGCCGCATTGCCCGCCGCCAGGAGTCCTGCTCCGAGTGGACGGAGGAGAACGGCCGCCACTTCCTGCGGGTCACTTACTCGCTGGCGGAGGTGGAGACCTTCCGCCAGCTGGCGGCCGCCGGCGCCAGCCTTTCCCGCAAGCACAGCTTCCTCAACGGCCTCGAGATCCGCTGGCCGGCGGCGGAGGACGGCGACAGCTTCTGCCGCGAGTCCCCGCTGCCTGTACCGATCTCCCTGCAGCAGAACCGCCGGTCTTTCAGCCCCTCGCATTGACACTCGTGCAACTCTGCTGAAACAATGGCTCCCGCAAGTCCCACGAGGCATATATGTCTGACCAGGAACCCCTCGCTGCCCAGAGCAACGGGAGCGCCCTGAGGTATACCCTGCTGGCGGTGGCCGCCGTCTACGTCATCGTCTCCCTGTACTTGATGTTCGACATGCGCGGCCGGCTGGCCAAGGTGGAAAGCACGCAGGCCACGGCCGCGGTCAATTATGACAAGCTGGCCCGCCGCGTCACCGAGGACGAGGCCAACACCGGGGCCTCGCAGCAGGCCATCGCCAAGCAGATGGGTATGACGGAAGAGCAGTTGGCGCGCCGCACCGCCGTACTCCAGCGCCAGCAGCGCGCCGCCGAATCGCGTCTGACGGAGCAGGGCCAGCAGATCGGCCAGGTCAGCGGGGAAGTCGCCGGGGTGAAGGGTGAAGTCGCCGGCGTGAAGGGCGAGGTCGGCACCGTAAGAACCGATCTGGAGACCACCAAGGGCAAACTGGAGCGCGCCATCGGCGACCTGGGGCAGCAGAGCGGCCTCATCGCCCGCACCCGCGACGACCTCGAGTACCTCAAGCACAAGGGCGACCGCAATTACTACGAGTTCACGCTGCGCAAGTCCAAGGCAAGCACGCCGGTCTCGACCGTCAGCCTGCAGCTCAAGAAGACCGATCCCAGGCGCGGCAAGTTCACCCTCAACGTCATCGCCGACGATCGCACCATCGAGAAGAAGGACAAGACCGTCCACGAGCCGCTGCAGTTCTACACCGGCCGCGACCGCATGCTGTACGAGTTGGTGGTGTTCACGGTGGACAAGGACAAGGTGTCCGGCTACCTGTCGACGCCCAAGAACGCACCGGCGCCCAGCGGCGGGAACTGACAAGACAGTGATAAGTGAAAAGTGGTAAGTGGGCCAAGGATAAGTGTTCCGTCTTCATTTTTCACTTTACACTTCCCACTTTCCACTTCTTACGCTTAACTTTCCCCATCCCACAACGAAGGTGATCCTATGCACGCCAGCGCGCGCGTTCTCGTGGAGATCTTCATCCGCACCGCCAGCATTTACCTCGTCATCCTCATCGGGGTCCGGCTGAGCGGCAAACGCGAGGTCGGGCAGATGACGCCCTTCGACCTCACCCTGCTTCTCCTGCTCTCGAATGCGGTGCAGAATGCCATGACCGGTCCCGACACCTCGCTCTGGGGCGGCGTGGTCGCCGCCTGCACTCTGCTGCTGATGAATTACCTGGTAGCGGAACTCAGCGGGGCCAACCGGCGCTTCCGCCGCTTCGTGCAGGGCTCGCCCACCTTGCTCATCCATGACGGCCAGCTCCTGCCGGCGCATCTCGCGCGTGAGCACCTGACGGTGGATGAGGTCGAGCGCGCCCTGCGCGAGCACGGCATTGCCAGCGTCAAAGACGTGTCGCTGGCGGTGCTGGAAGTGGACGGCTCCATCAGCGCGCTCAAGTACGACGACATCGCGCCCGGCCGCCAGCCGCATCCGCGCCTGCGCTTTCTGCAAAAGCACCAGTGACACTTTGTCGGTACTGGCAACTGACAACTGGCAACTGACTACGGCTTCTCCGCGATCACCATCGGGCTGCGGTCGTAGTTCTCCAGGGTGACGGTCAGCGACTTGCGTTTGTCGAATGCGTCCTTGCCCACCGGGAAGGAGACCAGCACCATGCCTTCGGCCTGCCCGCCGGGGGCGATCTTGGTCTCCGGCTTCAAGGGCGGCGATTGGTGCTCACCCAGGGCGGGGAAGGCCTGGAAATAGCGGGCGCAGTCCACCGGCGAGGCGGCATCGTCCGTCCACTCTACTTGATCGGTCTTGAGCTGGGCCTTGATGTTGCGCACCCACAGCAGCTTGTTGCCGATGTTGGCGACGCTCACCTGGAGCAGCACCATGGTGCTGCTCTTGTCCGGCGATTCCGCGGCAAAGACACCGGTAATGGCCCCGGCGGCGCCGGGCTTGGGCCGCAGCAGGTACGCCCCCACGCCTACGATCGCCGCCAGCACCACCAGCACGATGACCACGGGCAGGGCCGGCGGCAAAGTCCATTTGGCGCTGTCCATTTCTTCGGTGATGGGGATGTGCCCCGCGTCCGGCGCCTTCTCCTGCGTCTTCCGGTTGGTTGCTCCATCCGGCATAGCTGCTCTCCTCGATTATGTTCCCTGGTGAAGATTATAGGCTGGAGAGATGGCGCTACGCCGGCGCGATCATCCGCGTGAATCCGCAGCGCTCTTCCCCACCACCGCCTCTTTCTTCTCAGCTTTGGCGCAGCACGTGCCTTCGGGGATGGGGGAGCCGTGCGGACAGGTGCGGGGATGGCCGAGGAAGGAGCAGATGCGCTCGGTGGCTTCGGGGGAGAGGATGTGCTCGAACTTGCACGCCTGCTGCTCGATCTCGGTCTCGTTGTCCATATTGAGGGCCTCGGTGAAGAGGCGCTCGGCCAGGCGGTGGCGGCGGATGATGTCCTCGGCCTTGCGGCGTCCGCGCTCGGTGAAGTCCACCAGCAGGTTCCCGTCGCCCAGGTTCTGTATGGTGGGGCGCATGGCCTCGTGGCAGCGGTTGAGCACCGCCTTGTGGGCGTGGGCCTGCGCCGGGTGCGGGCTCAGGACGATCAGGCCGAGCTCGCTCATCTTCTCCACGGCGAAAGCCACGGGCAGCGCCCCGTCCACTTCCATGCGGCCGACCTCGGCCAGTTCGCCGTTCTCGTGCAGGATCCATATCTCTTCCAGGATCTCATCGAAC
>JAHFUA010000078.1 GCA_023265315.1 Acidobacteriota bacterium
CCACGTTCCCCCTGATGCCCAGGACCTCGACCGCTATCAGAAGGAGATGCAGGCCGCGCTCGACCGCGTCCGCGAGTATGCAGAAGCCAACGTCAGCCGCGCCGAGTCGGTCGGACGGCCACCTGATTCCATTTGACAGCCATCCCGGACGGCAGTAGAGTCCTCGCTCCGGAAATTCCGGACCGTTCTCTGACAACCTGGTTCGCGCGTCTTCCCTTCCGCTAGGGAAGACTGGGAAGCGGGTGAGAATCCCGCGCTGCCGCGCAACTGTAAGCGAAGGAGGGGACCGGCCACTGCGGTCGAAAAGCCGTGGGAAGGCCGCCTTTAGCAAGCTCGCCGAGCCAGGAGACCGGCGCGAACCGCAAGTTCAATCCCTTTTCGCGTGTAAAGGAGGATTGCTATGCGGCCCCCTCGCCTGCTTTTCGTGCTTCTGATCGCGTCTTTGGATTTGGCTGCGCAGGCAGCCGACCTCAAAATCAAGGTCCTAGATCCGCGCTCGGCCGTAGTCGCCGGCGCCCAAGTCGCTCTCTACCCAGCTGAAGGATCTCAAGTTCTCGGGCTCCAGAACAGCTCCGCCGAAGGGACCGCCGTCTTCACCGGCCTGGAAGCGGGCGCGTATCGTGTGGAGGTGCTCGCGCCGGGCTTTGCTCCACAGAAAGTCGCGGTTCGCGCACCTCAGCAGAGCAGTGCGGAAGTGCAGTTGACGGTGGCCGGCCCCGAGCAGACGGTGGTGGTCACGGCGACGCGCACGCCGGTTCCGATCGAGGAGAGCGGCACCTCGGTCGCCTTGCTCGACCAGCCGGCGCTCGAGAACATGCAGCCGGTCGCCGCCAATGACGCTTTGAGATTTCTGCCAGGCGCGGTGGTGGCCACGGCAGGACAGCGCGGCGGGCTGGCGTCGCTGTTCGTGCGCGGCGGCGAATCGCGCTACAACAAGGTCATCGTGGATGGAGTGCCGGTGAACGAGCCGGGCGGAACTTTCGACTTCGGCGTGGTGCCGCTCACGCAAGTCGAGCGCGTGGAATTCCTGCGTGGGCCGGCGAGCGTCCTCTATGGCTCTGACGCCATGACCAGCGTGGTGCAGATGTGGAGCGCCACCGGCCACACCCGCGTGCCGGAATTCCGTTTCGGCGCCGAGGGTGGCACGTTCTTCAGCGCGCGCGGCTTTGCGTCCCTGGCCGGGGCGCGCGGCCGCTTTGATTACAACTTTTTCGGAGAACAGCAGAACACCGGAGGACAAGGCGTTAACGACGAGTATTCCAGCGCCAGCCAAGGCGCAAACCTGGGCGTGCTGCTTTCCAATCGCGCTTCCGTCCGGCTGCGCACCCGTCACGCCAACAGCCGCACCGGAGTCCAGAATGAGTGGAACTTCAACGGCCAGCCGCTGCTGCCGCCAGACAGCGATGCCTTCGCCCGCCAGAATAATCTGCTGGCCAGCGCCGAGCTGAACCTGGCAGCGCCGGCGCGCTGGCAGCACCGCTTTCTGGGATTCGAATATCGCCACACCCGCCTGGACCAGGATACGGTCGCGGATCGCGGCTGCGATCCCGCCAGTTTCAACTTCCTCGATTGCTTCTTCGTCTCGCCCTTCGCGGTGAATCGCGCCGGGTTCGAGTACCAGGGCGAGTACTCGCCGCGCAACTGGGCGCACACCACCTTCGGCTACCAGTTCGAAGACGAGAACGGGTCCGCAGACTCGCAGTTCCTCACCGCGGATTTCAGCCAGTTCCCGCCGGCGCCTTTTATCGGGACCTCGCACACGCGCGGCCTGCGGCGCAACCATGCCGTGTACGGAGAAGAAGCGGTGGTCCGAGGGCGGATCGCGCTGCGGGCGGGCGGGCGTTACGTGCACAACGAGAGCTTCTTGGGGGACAAAGTGGTGCCCCAGGCCACGCTGACCCTGCTGGCGCTGCGCGGCGGTGATGTTCTCTCCGGCACGCGGCTGCGCTTCGCCTACTCCGAAGGCATCAAGGAGCCGCGCTTCGAGGAGACCTTCGGCATTAGCGGCACGTTCCCCAGCAATCCCAATCCCAACCTCCGGCCGGAGCAGAATCGCTCGCTCGAAGCCGGCGTGCAGCAAGGCCTGTGGGGGGGCAAGTCGTCGCTGGCGGCCACGTATTTCAACAACCTCTTTCGCAACCAGATCGCCTTCCAGACCGACCCGGTCACATTCATCGGGCAGTACTTCAACGTGAACCGCAGTCTGGCGCACGGTGCGGAGCTGGAGTTTCACAGCCGCCTGCGATCTTCGGTGGCTCTGGACGCCGCCTACGTGTACACGTCAACCCAGATTCTCGCCGCGCCTGGGGCCTCGAGTCCAAATGCGACCGGAGAGCCTCTGTTGCGGCGGCCAAAGCACTCCGGCTCGCTGTTGCTCAACTATTTCGGCAATCGCTGGGGAGGCAACCTGGCTGGCAGCTTCGTGGGACGGCGCTTCGATTCCGATTTCCTCGGTTTCGGCATCGATCACGCCGCCGGATATGCGCTGGTAAACATGGGCGGCTGGTTCAACGTCAATCGCTACATGACCGCCTATCTGAATGTCGAGAATGTGCTGAACCGACGGTACAACGAGGTGGTGGGATATCCCGCGCTGAAGGCGAATTTCCGCGCAGGGATGCGCTTCCGCATCGGCGGAGAATAGAAGAACGCCACGGATTTTCACGGATGAACACGGATAAACCGTCAGAATCAAACCTAATCCGTGACCATCCGTGAAAATCCGTGGCTAGTTTTCGCTCATCTCCACGGCGTCTACCACGCCGACGATGGTCATGTCGATGGGTGAGCCGGGACGGCCGGCGGCGGTCATGGCCGAATAGCCTTCCTGCACTACCAGGACGCGGTCGCCGATGCCGGCATCCACTGCATCGAGCGCCAGTACTGCGTCGCCGCGCTCGGTGCCGTCCGGGTCCACCGGCTGCACCATAAGGATCTTGCGGCGTTCATGCGAGGGATGCTTCTGCGTCGCGACCACCTCGCCCACGACTCGCGCCAGGATCATTTCGCCCTCCGCGAGTTTCTGCGGGCGGAATTGCGCGGCTTGGCGTTGGGGCCGCCGTTGCCAGGTCCCGGTCGCGGAGTGATGGTGTCCACGATGCCCACGATGCTGCAATCCGAGGGGACCTCGCCGGTAAAGGCCAGCGACGCTTCCTTCCCCCGGCACCAGTAAACCGTCTCGCCGAAGCCGGCGCCGATGGAGTCGATCCCCACCAGCGGTCGGCCTTTGGGCTTGCCCTCGCGGGTGAGCGGCTGGATGAGCAGCAGCTTGCGGCCTTCCAGGTTTGGGTCTTTGACCGTGCAGACCACGTTGCCGATCACGCGCGCCAGCATCATGGCAGCGTCACCGTTTCGATTTCGCCGGCGCAGCGGCAGTCAGGGCGCGGGAGTCGTCGGCGTCCATCCGCACCTCGTCCACGATGCCGACGATGGAGCTGTCCACCGGCGACTCCTTGAAGTTGGCCGCCATGCGCGCCGACGAGCCGCTCACCACCAGCACCATTTCTTTGACCCCGGCACCCACGGTGTCGACGGAAACGAAGTACGCGCCCTCGGCCTCGCCTTGCGGATTGACGGGACGGCACACCAGCAACTTCTTGCCGAGCAGACGCTCGTCTTTGCGCGTGGCCACCACCGTGCCCATCACTCGTGCCAGTAACATGAGGATTTCCTCATTGATCCATTGATCCATTGACACATTGACCCATTGCGAACGGCCGTGTGCCTTCAGCAATGGACCAATGAATCAATGAATCAATGGCTCAATCCTTCTACGCGCTGGCGGCCGTCTTGGCGGTGATGACGCGCCCGATGGGCAGCACATCTTCCAGGCTGGCATGCGGACGGGGGATCACGTGGACGGCGATCAGCTCGCCCACCCGGCGCGCCGCCGCGGCCCCGGCATCGGTGGCGGCTTTCACCGCCGCCACATCGCCGCGCACGATGGCGGTCACGTAGCCGGAACCGATCTTCTCCCAGCCCACCAGCGACACCTTGGCGGCCTTCACCATCGCGTCGGAGGCCTCGATCATGGCCACCAGCCCGCGCGTTTCGATCATTCCCAGTGCTTCACCCATGGTTGCCTCCGCAAAATCATTACCAAACTCTGTCCATCGCCTTTAAGAAGCCTGCCACTTTACCATCGCCGCTTGGTATTGCGCACGGCATCTTTCACGATCGACATCAGCTCTTCGCGCGTCACCGAGAAGCGCTCCGGGTCGTCGGTTTCGGCCGTGGCGCGTGCCGCCGGCTGCGGCGGAGCCGCTGCCGTCACCGGACATCCGGCGCCCTGTTGCGCCGCCGTGCTGATGCCGTATTTTTCCCGCGCCCCGACCAGCTTGCGTACGTCCTCATCGCTCAGCAACTGCTGCCGCCCCAGCAGGTGCGTCACCAGCGTGATCGAGGCGAAGTGCTCCACAGTCTCCATCTTCATGTAGGCCTGCAGCAGATCGCTGCCGTAGGTCACGACGCCATGGTTGGCCATGAGGATGGCGTCGTAGTTGGGGACGAGCGGCTCGAGCGCCTGCGTCAGCTCGGCCGTTCCCGGGGTCGCGTAGCGGGCCAGCGGGATGCAGCCCAGCGAGATCACGATCTCGGAAACCAGCGCCTGATTCAGCGGCAGCCCGGCAGCGGCATAGCCGGTGGCGGTCGGCGGGTGTGCGTGCACGATGCCGTGCACGTCCGGCCGCAGCTTGTAGATCAGCATATGCATCGCGATTTCACTGGACACGTTGCGCCGCCCGGTCACCCGGCGCCCCGACATGTCCACTACCACCAAGTCCTCGGGTTCCATCATCCCTTTCGACATCATGGTCGGGGTGCACAGGATGGCGTCGGAATCGAGGCGGACGGAGAGGTTCCCGTCGGTAGCAGCGATGTAGCTGCGCTCGTGCAACCGCTTGCCGAAGCGGCAGATATCTTCGCGGTGCTGGCGCTCGCTCTTCATTACTACAGTCGTAGTATTAGGGGCAGGACCGGGCGCGCGTATGCTACAGCAGGGCAACGACGGGAGGCAAATGCATCAGGGAGCAGGAGGCAGAAAGCAGGGAGCGGGGTCGGGCGTGGTTAAATCACAGCGTGCTGGTTTCCGATTTCGACTACCACCTTCCGGACGAACTGATCGCGCAGGAGCCGCTGCCGGACCGCGCGGCCTCGCGCATGCTCCACCTCGTCCGCTCGAGCGGTGAGTGGCAGGACCGGCACTTCCGCGACTTGCCCAACCTCCTGCGCCCCGACGACCTACTGGTGGTCAACAACACTCGCGTGTTCGCGGCCCGGCTCTACGGCCGGCGCAGCGGCCAACGCGCGCAGCCGCTCAGCCCACGGAATCCCGCGGCCAAAGAGTTCCTGCACGGGCGCGTCGAAGTCCTGCTCACCAAAGATCTCGGCGACTGCGAGTGGGAGGCGCTTGTCCATCCCGGGCGCAAGATCGGAATCGGCGAACGCCTGTTTTTCGGTGAGAACGAACTCGATGCCGAGGTGGTGGGACGTGGCGCCTTCGGCGAGCGCCGGCTGCAGTTCCGGCCCGTGCCGGACTTCTTCGAGCGCGTCGAGCGGCTGGGACATGTGCCGCTGCCGCCATACATCGGCCGCGCCGACCGTCCCGAAGACCGCGAGCGCTACCAGACGGTGTACGCGTGCGCGCGCGGCTCCGTAGCCGCGCCCACGGCCGGCCTGCACTTCACTCCCGAGATCTTAGACCGCATACGCGAATGCGGAATAGAAATAGCCGAGATCACGCTGCATGTCGGTTTGGGGACGTTTCAACCCGTGCGCGCCGATCGCGTGGAAGAGCACAAGATGCACGGGGAGCGGTTCAGCATCTCGGCCGATGCGGCGGAAAAGATCAACCGCGCGCTGGAAGCGGGACGGCGCGTAGTCGCCGTCGGCACTACTACGGTCCGCACTCTCGAATTCGCCGCACGCGAGACAGGAAGGGTGACACGCGGCAGCGGCGAGGCCGACCTGTTCATCTATCCGGGGTTTCGATTCCGGGTTGTGGGCGTGCTGCTAACCAATTTCCACCTGCCGAAATCCACGCTGCTGATGCTGGTCTCGGCCTTCGCCGGGCGAGAACTGGTGCTGAAGGCGTACGAACACGCGGTGCGCGAGCGTTACCGCTTCTACTCCTACGGCGATTGCATGTTCATTGAATAGTCCACAACGGAGGCACTGAGACACTGAGAGATTCAGAATTAAACTTTCGATGCCTCTGTGCCTCCCTGTCTCCGTGGTTAGGAGCTTTCGCCGCCTTCCGGACCGTAAAAGATCACCCACACCGCCAAGTCGTCGGAGAAATCCTCGAAGCGGTGCTCGACGCCGGCAGGTGCGAACAGGAAATCGCCGGGCACGAACTTCTCCCGACGGCCAGCGCACAGAAACGTGCCGGTCCCTTGGACCACGATGTAGGCCTCGTCGCGGGTGTGCGGCTGCTGCGGATCATGTCCGCGCGGCGCGTAGATCTTGACCTGCAGCGTGCCGTGGTGGAAGACAGCGGCGGAACGCTTGCCGTCTGCGGTCGGCACTTGTTTCAGAGCGTCCGCGAAGGACGCGCGCGAGTTGACGGCATCCATGTAGGAAAAAGACTCTGGCTGAAACGAAAAAGCTTCACAAAAAAAAGGTACTGATCCGCGATTATCCGTGCAAATCCGTGGCCAATGTATTTGTTAGACTTTTGTGTTGCCCGCGAAGCGGTCCAAATCGAGTGCAGCGCCGGCGGCGGTTGCCGAAACTCCGGCCCCCGCGCCGAAGCCCGTCGCTACTGCGGGCGCCAAGTCGCGGGTGTTCCTCATCGATTCCATGTCCTTCATCTTCCGCGCCTATCACGCCATGGCGCGGCAGCGGCCGATGTCCACCAAGACTGGCGTCCCTACGGCGGCGACCTACGTCTTCGTGAACATGCTGCGGAAGCTGATTGCCGACTTCCATCCCGAGCACCTGGCGGCGGTTTTCGACGTAGCCGGGCCCACGTTTCGCGACCACCAGGCGGCGGCCGTCACCTCGGTGCGCAAGTTCGACATCAAGACCCAGACCTTCAAGGAAGTGGAGTACGGCGGCTACAAGGCGCAGCGCGCGGAGATGCCGCCCGACCTGGCGCAGCAGATCCCGTATATCCGGCGCGCGCTCGAAGCGTATCGCATCCCGATCCTTGAGTACCCGGGCTTCGAAGCCGACGACGTGCTCGGCACGATGGCCGAGAAGGCCGCGGCGCGGTCCTACCCGGTGTACGTCGTCTCCAGCGACAAGGACATGCTCCAGCTCGTCAACGACAAAATCTGCGTGCTCAATCCGCCCAAGGACAACCTGATTTGCGACCCCGCCAAGGTGGAAGAAATCCTGGGGGTGCCGCCGGAGCGGGTGGTGGACGTGATGGCGCTGCGCGGCGACGCCATCGACAACATCCCCGGCGCTCCCGGCATCGGCGACAAAGGGTCGGTGGAGCTGATCCGCCGCTTCGGGTCGGTGGAAGCTGCTCTCGACCACGCCGCAGAAGTCGAGAAAAAGACCTATCGCGAATCGCTGCTCAGCAACCGCGACACCATCCTGTTCAGCAAAGAGATGGTCACCATCGACAGGAACGTCCCGGTGGAGCTTGACCTGGAAGCGATGCGCGCGGGCGAACCCGATGCCGAGGCCGCGCGGGCTCTCTTTACGGAACTGGAATTCTCCACGCTGCTGAAGGACTTCCTGCCGGGCATGGAGGTGGGCAAGACCGAATACACGGAGGCCAAGTCCGCCAGCGATGTGGAGCAGGTTTTGAAGTCTCTCCCGACTGGCTCGGCGCTGGCCGTTGCCATCGACGTTGGCAGTCGCGGCCCCACTGCCAGCGATGAGACCGCTGAAGAAGACGAGGAAGCGCAGTTGACGCTGGGAGAAGCGCAGCCGGCACCGGTCGCGCCGGCGTGCAACATTGCGATCTCTGCCGAGCTGGGCAAGGCGCTGACCGTCTCGCTCGAGGGCGGCGCCATGGCCGACAGGCTGGAAGCGGCCCTCGCCGACGTGTCGCTTCCCAAGGCCGTGCACGACGCCAAGTCGGCCATGCATGCGCTCGAGCCGAGGGGCGCGGCGCTCGCCGGCGTGCGCGATGAGCCCATGCTCTATTCCTACCTGCTCGATCCCACTTACGCTGCCCACGAGCTCGCCGACATTGCCCTGCGCCGCTTGAACCTGAAGCTCTCCGGCACGCTTGCGGAAGCCGCGGACGTGACCGGGCGCATGGCCGTCACGCTACGGCAGGAGGTCGAGCAGGCGGGCCTGATGCGCGTGTACGACGAGATCGACCTGCCGCTTGTGCCCGTGCTGCTGCGCATGGAGCAGGCGGGCGTGAAGATCGACACGCACGTGCTCGCGGCCATGTCGAAGCGGCTTGAGGGCGAGTGCGACGCCAAGGCGAAAGAGGTCTACGAGCTGGCCAAGGAGAAGTTCAACATCAACTCCCCCAAGAAGCTGGGGGACGTGCTCTTCAACAAGCTGAACCTGCCCAAGCCGGTGAAGTACGGCAGGGGGCGCACCATCTCGACCGCCGCGGAGGTGCTGGAAGAACTCGCGCTCACCCACGAGATCGCGCGCAAAGTACTCGATTACCGCCAGCTCGCGAAGCTGAAGTCCACCTACGTGGACGCGCTGCCGGCGCTGCTCAGCCCGGAGACCGGGCGCCTGCACACGACTTTCAACCAGGTCGGGACCGCGACCGGGCGGCTGGCATCGTTCAATCCCAACCTGCAGAACATTCCCATCCGCACGGAGCTCGGCCGCGAGATCCGGGCGGCGTTCATCGCCGATCCTGGATGCGTGCTGCTGGCCGCCGACTACTCGCAGATCGAGCTGCGCCTGCTGGCGCACTTCTCCGAAGATCCGCTGCTGATCGAGGCCTTCCGCCGTGGCGACGACATCCACACGCTCACCGCCTCCCGCGTCTTCGGCGTACCGCCACTCATGGTGAGCGACGAGCACCGCCGGCGCGCGAAGGCCGTGAACTTCGGCATCGTCTACGGCCTCTCGGCGTTCGGGCTCTCGCAGCAGTTGGGCATCGAGACCGGCGAGGCCAGAAAGTTCATCGACGGCTACTTCGACACCTACAAGGGCGTGCGCCGATTCATTGACCGTACTATCGCCGAGTGCAAGCGCGAGCAGAAGGTCAGCACGCTGTTCGGGCGGGTGCGGCCCATCGCCGACATCCACTCCAAGAACTTCGCGGCACGCGGCTTCGCCGAGCGCACCGCGGTCAACACGCCCCTTCAGGGCACGGCCGCCGACCTCATCAAAATAGCCATGATTCGCATCGACCGCGAACTCGAGCGGCGCAGGCTGAAATCGCGCATGACGCTCCAGGTGCACGACGAGCTCGTCTTCGAGGCGCCGCAGGACGAGTCGGAAGAGCTGCGCTCGCTGGTTCGCAAGGAAATGGAGCAGGTGTATCCGCTGAAGGTGCCGCTGCTGGTCGAAATCGGCGTGGGCCCGAACTGGCGCGACCTGGAATAACTTCTTCGCCGCGGATCAAGGTGAATTCAAAACCAACGAAAACCACAGAGGACACGGAGGACACAGAGGGTTTTTCTTATTGTTCTGCGCGTCCCCTGCGTCCTCTGGTTATTATCCGCGTTCATCCGCGTTCATCCGCGGCGCCTGAAGTGCAAAGAGCCTGGGCAGCAGTTCGCCCGAAGGGCCGAGCAAGACCTCATCGAAGAAGGCGCGATTGAGGGGTTCCTCCGCACCGACGTAGTAAGTCCGGACATAGCCCCGGCGCGCCCGTGCATAACGCACGAAGCTGGCGGCGGGCTCGACCACGCCTGACGTGCCCACGGCCAGGAACACCATGCAGTCCTCCAGAGCCGCAGCGATGCGCTCCATCCCGAACGGGGTCTCGCCGAACCAGCAGATGTGCGGCCGGATCTTTCCGCCGCACGCGCACAGCGGGATCTCGGCGCCGTTCTCCAGCATCCAGTCGTCATCAAACGGCGGACGTTCGCAGTCGCGCTCACACCGGCTCTGGAAGATCTTGCCGTGCATGTGGGTCACACGCCGCGAGCCCGCCATTTCGTGCAGGCGGTCCACATTCTGCGTGCAGAGGAAAAACCGGTCGCCCAGCTCTTCCTCGAGTCGCGCCAGCGCGTAGTGCCCCGGGTTCGGCTGCACCGTGTGATGGCGGCGACGGCGCTCCGAGTAGAACTGCCAGACCAGCTTGGGGTCGCGCGCCCACGCGATCGGCGAGGCGACCTGCTCGACGCGGTACGTCCGCCAGATGCCGTTCGTCCCGCGAAAGGTGGGCAGTCCGCTCTCAGCGCTCATGCCCGCGCCGGTGAGGATGAACACGCGATCTTGGGGTGCGATCGGAATCATAAACTTGCCATGGGGAGCAGGCAGGCAATGGGAAATCCATGAAAGATTCCGAAGCTGACAAAGTTCATGGGTGCGACGCGCCGGGCTGCGGCTGCTGGGTGCTGCTGTCCGCAACTCGCAGAGATTCAGCCTTGATGGTTTGCACTGGCACGATGGTGATGACGTTTGCGGCGGTCGAAGGCTCGAGCCTCGTATCGGCTGTATCCCGGGAAACCACCCGGCGCAATTGAGCGATGCGCCGCGTGACGAGGGTCGGATCAATGTCAGCAGACGATATGAACGCGACGCCTACGCCTTTAGGAAGCGCGGCGGCGAACTGGCGAACACGGCGTAACTCGGCGGGCGAAGGTCGCTGGTTGGCGGCATGGTAGGGAATGTAAAGTGCGACGCCGGTCCCGGCAACTACCACATTCAGTTTTACGCGCGCGGAGATTGCATTCGCCAATGCTGCCGCAGCGACGTTCCACATGTCAGCCGAAGTCAGGTGCGGGGCTTGGGCCAGGGCGTTGACCACCACAGTCCCGTCTGCCTCCTTGCCCACCGACGTTATCTGAAGCGTTACACCGGCAGCCCCAATCAGCGAGCGGAGTGAGCTCTCCAGCCGCTGCTGCAGGTTTCCGATCTCAACCAGCGGCGAGACCGGTTTTTCCGCGGTTGCAGGGCGGACCAGGCCTGCCGCCAGAAAGTCGCGGATAACCTGCTCGGTACTGGCAGTTTTTCGCGCCAATTGAAGCTGCTGGACCCGCAGCCGCACCGGCATGTCAATTCGTTTCTCAAGGGCGGAGCGGAGTTGCTCGATCTCGCCCGGCTCCATGTATTGCGCGGTCTGGATCGAGGCGCCTACAGCAACCGCTCCCTTGCCCAGTTGCACCGTGAACGAATCCAACTGGCGGTCGCCGTGGGCCTGCACGCTTTGCCGCAAGGTGTCCCGCACCTGGCGACGTATGCTGGCCTGCTCCGCGGCATGCATCAGGGTGCGCATCAAGGGGATGGAAAGGACTGCCAGAAGGGCCGCGGTAATAGCGATCCGCCAGCGAATCAGCAAGCGGTGGCTGCCTCCCGGGCGTTCCGTTAGCGGTCGCAGGCCGATCAGCAGGAATACCAGGCTGGCGCTGAGCACGATGGCGGTAAAGTTGGTGAAGAAGAGCATGAAAGCGCCGCTGGCGATGGGCCATTGCCGCGTGCCGATGCCGTACCCCACGATGGCAAGCGGAGGCATCACCGCCGTCGCGATGGCCACTCCCGGCAAGATGGTGAACGCCGTTTTTCTTGACGCGAGAGCCACTGTTCCCGCCAGACCGGAAAAGAACGCGATCAGCAGATCCATCAGATTGGGATTGGTTCGAGCCAGGATTTCCGGTGTCGCCTCCCGCAGGGGTGACAGGTGGGTGGCAATTATGGCGATCAGCACGACCTCGACGACGCTCAGCACCAGGTTGCGCACGGCCTTCTTCCCGAGAAACCACTCGGCGGTGGTAAGCGACAACCCGCATGCCAGAATCGGCCCCATAAGCGGCGAGATGAGCATGGCTCCAATGATGACTGCCGGGCTATTCAACAAAAGGCCCATGAGCGCGATCAGACAGGCGAAGATCAGCATCGCGAAGTAGACCGCGTCGAACTGCCGCCCCTCGTAGGCTTCCTGGTACACAAGATCGGGCGCTTTGAACATCTGAGTTGCAACGGCTGGTGCAGCACTCATACAGACCTCCAACGAAGTGTGGCTGGCCGGGAGCTCTCCGATCAGCGGACAAGGCGAGCGGTCACTAGAAGATAGTTTAGTGCAGCCCGGGAAGGTCGGCTAACACGCCGGCCACAGATTCTCAGGCATAACCGCGGATCACAAAAGCGGTAACAACCGATAGAGGGAACGGCACGCATAGGTTTCGGCGTTTTTCAGCCTATCCGAGCCTATCCGCGTCCATCCGCGGAATTCGCGGGGGAAGAAGTTACACTCCCAGCGCCTGCTGGATGGCCGCCACGATCGAATCCGCATAGCAGTGCATCTCGTGCTCTGATTCGGCCTCGATCATCACCCGCGCCAGGGCTTCGGTGCCGGAGTAGCGCACGACCACACGCCCATGGCCGTCCAGCGCCCGCTCGGCTTGGCAGATGGCGTGCGCCACCTCGGGGATCTCCATCAGCGGCTTCTTCTCGCGCACGCGCACGTTCTTGATGACCTGGGGAAAGACCTTCAGATCGCCGACCAGCTCGGCCAGGCTCTTACCGCTTCGCCCCACCATGTGCAGCACGCGCAGCGCCGTCAGCAAGCCGTCGCCGGTGGTGGCATCGCCGAGGAAGATGATGTGGCCCGACTGCTCGCCGCCCAGGGTCGCGCCGTTCTTCTGCATGGCTTCCAGAACATACTTGTCGCCGACCTGCGCGCGCAGCATGCGGATGCCCGAGCGCTGGAGCGCAGCTTCCAATCCCATGTTGGACATGGTGGTGGCGACCAGCAGATCGTTGCGTAACCGGCCGCCGGCTTTCATGTCGCGCGCCACCAGCAGCAGGATGGCGTCGCCGTTGACGACGTTACCGTTGGCGTCGGCGAACAGGACGCGGTCGGCATCGCCATCGAAGGTGATGCCGAGATCGGCCTTGCGCTCGACCACCGCACGCGCCACCGTTTCGGGATAGAGCGCGCCGCAGTGATCGTTGATGTTCTGCCCGTTGGGATCGCGATGGATGAAGACGAACTCGAGGGCCTGCTCCTTGTCCCAGCGCGCGAGCACATCGGGCGCCACGGTGCTGGCGGCGCCGTTGGCGCAATCCACCACCAGCTTGAGGCCGCGGCCCACCGCACCGACGCCTGCAATCAGGTGCTCGACGTAATCCCGCCGCAGTTCGGGATTCCCCGGCAGTGTGGAACCAGCGGCCTGGTCTTGCGGCTCGGCTCCGTTGGAAGCCTTCGCGATCCCGGCGAAGATCTCGCGCTCGACCTCGAGCTCAATTTCGTCTGGCAGCTTGTAGCCGTCGGGACCGAAGACCTTGATGCCGTTGTCGGTCCAGGGATTGTGCGACGCCGAGATGACGATGCCGGCGTCGAACTGGCGGCAGCGCGCCAAGTGGGCGATGCCGGGAGTGGTGATCACGCCCGCGCTCTCGACCTCCACGCCCTCGGCGGCGAGCCCGGCAGCGAAAGAATTCGCGATGGACTCGCTGGATTCGCGCGTGTCCTGGCCGATCACCACGCGGCGGCGGCCGGCGGTCCGCGCCAGATGCCGGGCCAGGGCACGTCCGATGGCGAAGGTGGTTTCCAGGTCGAGGGGAAAGGCTCCGGCCACGCCGCGAATGCCGTCGGTGCCGAACAGCTTTCTTTCCGAACTCATCACCTTACCAAGTTGAAACTGAAACGCTGAGGATACAAGGAGGCAGGAGGTAGGAAGCAGGACGACCCTTGTGCAGTTCCTGCCTGCTGCCACCTGCCACCTGCCTCCTGCTCCCAAGATCCGCGTTTATCCGCACAGATCCGCGGCGTAAGAAGTTATTCCAGCTCATTAGCGATTCTCCGCAGCCGGGCTCCGGCCCGCCCCCGGGATCTGCCCCGTGACCACGGTCACGCGGACCTGCTCCGGCTTGAGCTCGCGCACCAGCGGGTCGGGGACATAGGCGCTGGTAGCAAAGGTGGCGGTGCCGTGAACGCCGCTGACGTCGATGGGATCGGTGATGGCGGCGATGGCGGCGGCGACGCGCGCTTGCGGGCCGACCACGGTGATCGTCGCCGGCTCTGCGGTCACGCGTTGCACGCCAAAGCCCGGCTCGAAGCTGCCAGTGATGCGGGGACGGATCTCAATCTGGCGGACCAGGCTGCGGTCGAAGCCGATGCGGATCTCCGATGGCGTCACCTGCACCACCTCGATGCCATAGGGCACGCGGACCTGGGAAGCGGTCAGATCGTAGGTATGCTCGCCCGTGCCCGAGCCGGCAAGATTGATGACAGGGTGGACGTCGGCGGCGGCGAGCTGGCGCAAGCGGCGTTCCGGCCCGCGCAGGCGGACTTGCGCCAGCGGGATGCCGACGGTCGTGATCTCCAGGTTCGGCGGCACCTGGTGCAGTTCGACAGGCACGCTGTAGGCGGTCTCCACCTTCGGCTCGCGCGAGACCGCCGACCACAGCAGGATGGCGCAAACCAGTGCGATCAGCTTCAGCAGGAGATTATGCAGCACGTAGCGCCGGAAGAATTCTTTCACGGCCGGCGCTCCCGCGCGGCATCCATACCCTGGCGCTCGAAGCCGTTGCCGGCGCCGTTCTCCGCGGTGTCGCCGATGGGAGTGGGCAGCGCCGCCGGCGGCAGGTAGCGGTGCAGCAAATCGCTCAGGCGCTCGCGCAGCCGTTCCACCGTCAGCTCACGCTCGATCTGCCCGGCTATCGCCAGGCTGATGGCGCCGGTTTCCTCGGAGACGATCACCGCCACGGCGTCGGTTTCCTCGGTGATGCCGATGCCGGCGCGATGGCGGGTGCCGAGCTGGGTAGAAAGCACAGGATTCATCGAGAGCGGCAGGAAGCAGGCGGCGGCGGCCACCCGGTCCTTCTGTACGATGGCGGCGCCATCGTGCAGCGGCGCGCTGGGGCGGAAGATGGTCGCCAGCAGGTGGTAGGAAAGCCGGGCGTCCAGCGGCACCCCGCTCTCGATGTAGGTGCGCAAGCCGATCTCCCGCTCGATCACGATCAGCGCTCCCGTCTGCTCCTGCGAGAACAGGTTCGCCGCCAGCACGATGTCGTCATACGACGATTCGCGCGCGTGCGAGGCGCCGGCGAAAGTCACCTTGCGACCGACCTTGGCCAGGGCCTGCCGGATCTCGGCGGCAAACACCACGATGAGCGCGAACACGGCGTAGGGCAGCAGCGTGCTGACCAGCCAGTTTACCGTCCGCAGATCGCCCAGCCGCGCCAGATAGAAGGCCACCACCAGCACGAACACGCCCACCAGCATCTGGTAGGCGCGCGTGCCTTTCACCAGGACGAGGAACTGGTAGATGATCGCAGCCACGATGATGATGTCGATCACCGCCAGCACCGACACTCGTGGCCCCAGTTCCCAAAGGTGGGTCAGGTTACGCAACACTGGATCTTCTCGCTAAGACCTTCTAAGGAACGCCCCAAGGCGGTCAGTTCATTGTAGCCCAGCTTTTCGCGAGCGCGATGATTGAGAAAGCACGGTTGCCAAAGTCAGCAGCCGGCCTCACGGATGAGCAAGCCGGTGCTTTCATCAGCTACTTTTTTTCTTGACCGTCGAGACGATGGTCCCACGGGCCAGCCGCGCGGATATCTCATCGCCAAGCTTCACCTGCGCCGCGTCCTTCACCAGCCTGCCCGTGGAATCGAACACCAGAGCGTAACCGCGATCAAGGATCTTCAGCGGCGACATCTCCTCCAGGCGCGCGCCAGTGCGTTCCCAGCCGGCGCGGCGCAGCAGCAGGAAGCGGCGCATGGCCGCGGCCAGGGCGGCGGTGCGGGAATCCACCTCGCGGGCTATGGCGGCGAGCTGCCGCCGGACGTCGAAGTGCCGGATGCGCGCGCCGGCCACGTCGAGCCGGCTGCGGTGCTGCCGCAGCAGGCGGTGCTCGGCGCTCACCAGGCGATATACCCAGTCATCCACGCGCTGCTGGCGGCGGGCGAGGGCGTCGTGCATGCGGGCGAAGGCGGCGTGCTGCGCCCATTCGGTCAGCGCCTGCCGCGCCATGAGCAAGCGATAGCGCGCGCCGCGCGCCAGCCGCTGGCGCAGGCCGGCAACTCGCTCTTCCAGTTGATGGCGCGACTCGATCACCAGTTCGGCGGCAGCGGAGGGGGTGGGCGCGCGCAGGTCGGCGACAAAATCGGCGATGGTGAAGTCGGTCTCGTGCCCCACGGCGGAGATGACCGGAATCGCGGAGGAGGCGATGGCGCGGGCCAGCGCTTCGTCGTTGAATGCGGCCAGGTCTTCGATAGAGCCGCCGCCGCGGGCCACGATGATGACGTCCACGTGGCGCGCGAGGTTGAAATACT
>JAHFUA010000079.1 GCA_023265315.1 Acidobacteriota bacterium
ATGTTCACCACGCTGACGTTGGAGGCGCAGGAGTTCATCATGCCCAGCAGCGCCGCCAGCCCTCGGAAGGCCGCGCCATAGCCGACGCTGGTGGGCACGGCGATGACCGGCACACACACCATGCCGCCGACCACGCTGGGCAGCGCGCCTTCCATGCCGGCGCACACCACCACCACCCGTGCGTCGAACAGCACCTTGCGGTGCGCCAGCAGGCGATGGATACCGGCCACACCGACGTCGTAGAGGTGCTCGACGTCGTTGCCCATGACTTCGGCGGTGACCACCGCTTCCTCGGCCACCGGGATATCGCCCGTCCCCGCCGAGACCACGACGATCCTGCCCTTGCCGTATTTTGTGCGGTCGCGCTGGAGCACGATGGCCCGCGCCAGCTCGCGGTACTCCGCCTTACGCACCGCGCGGCGCACGGCGGTGAATTGCTCTTCGGTCGCTCGGGTGGCCAGAACGCTGGCCTGGTGCCGCGCCAGCCGCGCAAAGATCGACGCCACCTGCTTCGCGGTCTTGCCCTCGGACAGCACCACCTCCGGGAAGCCGGCGCGCAGCGCGCGGTGGTGATCCACCTTGGCGAAATCCAGGTCTTCAAAAGGCAGATGCCGCAGGCGGGCAACGGCCTCGTCGGGCGTGAGCTTGCCCCGGCGCACCTGCTGGAACAATTCCCGGATGTTTTCAGGCTTCAAGCTAGGCACTCGGCATAAGGTTGGGACCACGACTCATCGCAGCCCTTCGACTACATACAGATCGGAAAGAGTCTGTCCGTAGCTGTACGCGTAGCATTTGCCATCGGGGCTCAGTTCGATGGGAAGCAACCGGTACACCCCGGCAGAATCGCTGGGCATCAACCGTCGCACTAATTCTTGCTTGCCGGATGCAGTCTCGATCCGGAATACCCGAGCCGGGACTTCATCCAGGACGGTCGCGAACAGGAACCGTCCATCGGAGCTCCATTGCAGGGGGGACATATCGTTGGTGTTCGGAATGGTCCGCGCCGCTTTCCCGTCCAGCGGGTAAATGCTGATGGCGCCGGCAACGTCGCGGGCCGCCAGGTACTGCCCATCAGGGGACAAAATGATCGAGCCGGCGCCGTCGGGCGTGACCGGCGTGGGTTTGCCCCCGGCAACATCTACAACGTAGCTGCGCACGGCGTGACCGTGCTCCGCCCCCATCAGGATCAAGCGTTTTCCGTCAGGAAAGAAACGCGCGCTGGAAATCAGCTCCAGGCCCGAGATGGTGACATCTCGCGGCTGTCCAGCACCGGTCGGCAACAGCGTGACCCGCTGCCCCTGCCCCGGCATGATCGCGGCTGCCCATTTCCCATCCGGTGAGAACCCGTAGGCATTTCCTTCACCCAGGCGCACCGGGACCGAACCTTCCAGGGTGCGTATGGCGACGAGATAATTGGCTCCCGCCGGCTCAGACTGCTCGGAGAACAGCAGCCATTTGCAATCCGGCGAAAGCCCTTCCGGAATGCTCCACCCCAGCCAGGTCAGTTCGCGTTCGGCGGATCTTTCCCGGGCGCCTCGCATGCCGACGCGTTCGCTGTCGAAGGTGAGCAGAACCCGGCCGTCGGCGGCAATGTCGTGCAGCGTGAGGTTGCCGGGTATCCGCAGGACAGTACGCAAGTGTCCGGAAGGCGTGCTGGCAAACAGTATGCGCCGTTCCCCGGCGGGCGTGGCCGTGAACCAGATCTCATCTCCCTTGGGCGACCATGCCAGCCCATCCTCGCCTTCCCACTCCTGGGTGATGGTCTTCTCGTTGCCCCCAAGATCCACCAGCGCCACGAACCCACGGTCATCCGGCCAGGAGGGGTGGAGCATGAAGGCGATGCGGTCGCCTGCGGGAGAAAAACGAATGTGGCTGATCCAGCCGCTGCTCTGGTAAAGCACTTTGCCGATGGGATACTCTAGGCGGCTGCGCCCGCCCACGTTGTGGACCACAGCCAGCGTGCCGTCCGGCGCCCAATCTGCCGACGTCACCTGTTCCAGGATCTCTCTGGGAGCGCCGCCGGCCAGCGGCGCTCGGGCCAGCGTAGCCCCGCGAACTATCAGGTGGTTGCTGACCTTCCCGCGCAAGGCGAGTGCCATTTCCCCTGACCGTGAGACCCCCAACAGAGCTGCGGTCTCAAACTCCAGCGGCCGAGGTTGAGGCGAGTCCGCAGCCGTCGAGAAAAGTCGAACGGGCTTCGCTTCCCAACTGGCGCCGTACACGACCGTGTGCCCGTCAGGCGCGAAGCGCGCCGAAAGGATCATCCCGCGCTCGTAGGTGAGGCGGCGAAACGTCCCTGCCGAGTTCTTCTGCCCCCGGCGGCCGAGGAAGAATCCGGCACCAGCCGCCAGCACCACCGCCAGGGACCACAACAGCGGCTTCAACCAGGCTGCTCGCAGCGGTTGCGGGGTGGTCTGTATCGCGGCGCTGCCCTGCGAAGTCTGCGAGATGTTCTCCAGAGCGAAGGCCACGTCGTGCGCGGAGTGGAAGCGCTCTTCCGGATTCTTCTCCAAGCAGTGGCGGACAACGCGCTCCAGCGCCGGCGAGATCTCCCGGCCGGTTTCGGCCATATCCGGCGGTTCCTCTCTCAGGATGGCGCTCATAGTGTCGGCCGGAGTCTCTCCCTTGAACGCGCGCCGGCCGGAGAGCATTTCGTAGAGGATGGCGCCGAAGGCGAAGATGTCCGAGCGTGGGTCGGCCGGCTGGCCGCGTACCTGCTCCGGCGACATGTAACCGACCGTCCCCATCACCAGCCCGGGACTGGTGTCCGCAGGGGCGGTGGGCGCGCTGGTGTGCGACGCGGCCGCCTCCTCCGGGCGCACCAGCTTCGCCAGCCCGAAATCGAGAATCTTGATACGCCCCTCACGGGTGACGAAGATGTTCTCCGGCTTTAGGTCTCGGTGAACGATCCCCTTCTCGTGCGCCGCCGCCAGCGCGCGCGCCATTTGGATGCCATATTCAACAGCTCTACGGCGAGACAGCGCGCCAGTGCGCAGGCGATCGCGCAGCGTCTCCCCCTCGAGCAACTCGGAAACGACGTAAGGCGTGCCGTCCTGGGAGCCCACGTCATACACTACCAAGATGCCGGGGTCATTCAGCGCCGCTGCGGCGGTGGCCTCCTGCTGGAATCGCCGCAAGCGATCCGGGTCGGAGGAGAACGAACTCGGCAGCACCTTGACCGCCACTTGCCGGTTCAGGCGCGAATCGCGAGCGCGATACACCTCTCCCATCCCACCGGCGCCCAGAGCGCCCAGGATCTCGTACGGGCCAAGCTTGGTGCCCGAAGCCAGCGGCATAAGCAGCGCGGATTATAGCAAGTGTGGCGGACGAGCGAACGGATGCTGAGAGCCTGCTAGGCGATCACTTCCTTGTGCGGTGTGCGCGCTCTGCAGACCGTCTGAAAATAGGTGCTGCGAGCCGCGGAACCATGAAGCTTGCGGAAGAACAGCGAGCGGATGTAGCGCTTGGAGAGGCGGCCGGCCAGGTAAGCGTCGTAGAGTTCGCTTCCCAGCATGTAGCCGAGCTTCTCGGTCGCGAAGGCGAACTTCGCCCCGGTGAAGCGGGACTGCTCCTTGACGGCTTGCTGCGGCTGCGCAGAAAGGGCACCGAGGTTAAACCCGCGCACCCCTGGCCGCGCCGGATAAAGCAGGCGCGAACCGAAGTAGCCCAGCGCGTGCTCGACCACCCGAGTGTAGAAGAGTTCTTCGCGCTTCGCGCGTTCGCTCGATGCGGTTGCTTCGTCGGCGGAAGACGCTGGCGGACGGCAGGCATGGTGCACGAAGCGCGCGGCTTCCTCGGCGCCGCCCACCATCTGGAATTCGCGTACGAAGATAGCGTTCACGCGCGGCACGTAGCAGCTCCCACCGCTTTCGATGCGGGCCTGGATCTCCTTCATCTCCTTTTCCCCGGCGCCTTTGCGCTCGAGCAGCTTGCGCATGGCCTCTTCCGACGGCCGGCTGTAGACCTCGGGCATGCGATCCACCAGGTACACCGGCTGGGTGCCGTTATGCGCGGCGTACTTGTCGATGTGCAGGAAGCGGGCCAGCGCGTCCACCAGGTTGTAGAAGGTAGGCGCCAGGTCGGGCGCAGCGTGCTCCTGCCGCCAGCGCTCGATGCACTGCCGGTAGCTCTCGTACTTCTCGAGCGGCGTGGCGTTGAACACGCAAAGCACGTCGCTTTCCACCCGCACCGCTTCCACGTGCTCCCGGCTTTCACCCGCGGCGCGCCAGTAGAGATGGTCGATGTTCTGCAGCAGAGTAACGATCCCCGCGTCGGGGAGCGCGAGGCGCAGCACTTCGGGAATATGATTGGGCGCGAGATGCGATTCTCCGAACAAGACCACGACGATGGCGTTGGGATGGCGCCGCGAGATCTCGGCGATCTTCTGGGCGGCGTGGCGGTCGCGCCGGCCGATCTTGCGAAGATCGTCGCGCGGCACGCAATCGAGGCCGTAAACCCCGCCCGCGTGCTGGCGGGCCGTGACCAGCAACTCGCGGAAGGGCTCCCAGTCGTATCCCCAGTCCAGATCGAAGCGGATGCGCTCGCGAAGTTCGTCGTCGTCAATCTCACCCCGCATCCACTCGTCGAGGATGTGCTGGTCGCGCGCAAAGATCGTTTCCACCCCCAGTACCACCGGCCGGCCGCACTTCGCCAGCCGCTCCAGTATCTGAGAAGCGAAGCGTTGCGACGTGGGCAGGGCGTGGTAATCGCCAATCAGCACCACGTCAGCCTGGCACAGCTCGGCTTCGACCTGCGCCAGAGTGAGGAGCGATTCGTAATCGCGGAAGGCTTCGCTGAAGTCTCTGAGGTACTTGCGGCGGCCGTTGGGATCAGTGGCCTGGATTTCGCGCTGCAAGTTGGCGAGGGCGTGCAACTGGCCTGCACTGCGGCGACGTGAGCGCGCTGCCGACGAAGATACCATGATCGCGTAACTGGCCCATCATCAGCAAGTTAGGGTAACCTTTCTTGACTTCGGTGAGCTCGGTCCCTATTCTTCTGTGGGTTTACCGGGAGCGTACCCCCACACCCATTTAGATGCCAGATTACGTACGGCCAGCGGCCCCCGAGATTCTCACCGTCGCCGTGACCGGCGCCAGCGGAGTGGTGTTTGCGCGCGAACTACTGCTGACCCTGGAACGAGATAGCCGCGTCAAAACCGTTAACTTCATCGCCTCCGACAATGCCTTGCGGGTGATGGCGGAAGAGTTGGGGATCACCGGGCGGGGCAAACTGCTGGAGCAGCTACTGGCCGAGAAGACGGGGCAGATCCGGCAGCAGAGCAACGACGACATCGGCGCGAACGTGGCCAGCGGCTCTTATCCCGCAGACGCCATGATCGTCATCCCGTGCAGCATGGGTACCCTGGCGCGCATCGCCAACGGGATATCGAACAAGCTGATCGAACGCGCTGCCGACGTGTGCTTGAAGGAACGGCGGCCGCTGGTGCTGTGCGTGCGCGAGACGCCGCTCAATAAGATCCACATCCGCAACATGTCGCTGGCCGCTGCCGCGGGAGCGACCATCTTTCCCCTGATCCCCGCCTTCTACACCAAGCCGGAGAGCCTGGAAGCGATGGCGCGCGAGTTTGCCAACCGCGTCCTAGCGCATGTTGGCCTGCCGCAGCCGGGGACGTTTCGCTGGATGGGGTGAAGATGCCGCCTCATAGTGGCACTACTGAGGCGAACCCTCCCGTGCGCGCGCCAAATCAAAAAAGGACCAAAGCCTCGCCCCAGTCGCCCTGAACCGGCGTTTGGCCCCCTTCCATCCTGGGGAGAATCAGCCTCGTTAACACCCGCCCAGGCAACCTTCACGAAGTGCCCCGAGTGTCCAAGGCGTTACTACCCAAAAAAAATTTCCGGAGAAGCTGAATTTGACCTCGTAGTCCAGATGTACTAGTGTGGGCTTACACCAGGAAGGAGGTGATCCAGTGAACAATTCCGACTGTAATAGTAGATCAGGTGAGGTGGCTGAGGCTTAGGGCGAATCGCTCTAACTTCCTCGCAACTTCCGGTCGTTCGGGAGTGTCAGGGGCCACCTGTTATAGCGTGACCGCCTCAGGCCAATCCCAACAGACTACCGGCGGCCCGCAGACTCCGATGAGTTGCGGGCCGTTTGATTTTGTGCCGCGCGCTCGAACCCTTTGCGAATGACGGCGGCGGCAGAATCGGCAATCGGAAATTTCTCTAATTCTTCGGGCGTGATCCAGCGCAGCTCGCTGGCATCGGCGCCGGGCTGCGCCTCCCCGGAAATCCGCCGACACAGAAAATCCACCAGCACGTAGTGATATTGGACCTTGCGCTCGGGGTCGAGCATGATGCGGTCCACGACTTCAAGCACTTCCCCGGCCTCGACCTCGAGGCCAGTTTCTTCTTCGGCTTCGCGCGCGGCTGCCTGGCGCAGGGTCTCGCCCAGCTCGACGACTCCGCCGGGAATCGACCACTCGCCTTTCAGGGGCGCGGTGCCGCGGCGGACCACGAGCGCCCGGCCATCTGCGACAATGACGGCGCCCACGCCCACGATCGGCCGGTCAGGATAGTCGCGTTTCATGCGGCTAAGGGGCTCAGGAGAAGAAGTTCCGCGGGTTGAAGTCCACGATCTTCCATCCCTTGCGGCCACGCTCCAGTTCGAAGCGTATCTGGCCGCTCTTGCGGATGGGAGGCGCGGTGGCGCCGCGCGGGATCTCCTCCAGTTGGATGTCCACCAGCACCACGCCCTTGGGCCCCTCGGTGGCGCTTTGCACAATGCGGAAATACACGCGGAAGGATTCGTAGCGGTTGAAGAAGGCTTCGATCTGGTCCTCGAATTGGAGGTAGCCATCCATCTTGTCGGCGTCGAAGGCGGAGAGCATCAGCCGCTGGATGTGACCCTCGAGGCCGTCGCGCAGATCGTTCAGCACGCTGTTGGCCACGGCCGTGGAAAACACCTCGGTATTGAGAACGTCCTGCGAGCCCTTGTCCTTCTTGTCTTTCTTTTTCTTCTTGTCTTTCGACTGGTCCTGGTCAGGCTGCTGTTGCTGCTGCTGCTGCCCGGGCGAATCATTGGACTTCGGCGAGGAGCCGGAACTCTGGGCCGCGGGAGCAACTCCCCAAGCAAGGAGCACAACAGGCGGAATCACCAGGCGCAGAATACGCGAACCCATCGGACCTCCAGCGGACAAAATCGAAGGAGCACATTATCCGGCAAAAGCGCGCCCTGCGGTCGAAAATCCAGCAGGTATTTGCATTGACAGCCTCTCCACACCGTGTTAGTTTTCCAGCTCTCCCCCAGAAGAAGTCAGCCAAGTCTGTAGAAACGCTCGACTTGCGCCACGGCGCGGGGCAGGCGAGCTTCGCAGGCCAGCACCAACGGCAGGGCTATTTCGCGCCGTTCCCGCACCTTACGGTGGAGGCGCCATGGAGCGCAGGGGGCCCTTTGTCCTTGCCGGGATTTTGTTCCTAGTCGGCGTTTCAGTCGGCCAGGATGCAGTCAGGACGAAGGCTGGTGCTGTTCACTCCTCGACAGATTTGGTGAAGTCGCAGATGGCGCCGGCTCCGCCTGCGCAAAAGCAGCGCGTGCTCGCCAATTACTCGCGACTTCCGCTCAGCTTCGAACCTAATCAGGGACAAGCCGGCAGTCCGGTGAAATACCTGGCGCGTGGCGGCCAGTTCAACGTGTTCCTCACCCCGGATGAGGTGGTGTTCGGCTTTGCCCGGCGGCACGCCCGCCGGCGCTCGGTTTTTGATTTGGAGGAGACGGCGGCGTTGGAACCGGCCGAACTCAGCAGCCTGGAACTGCGGATGGTGGACGCGAATCCGTCCTCGCCTGTAGTAGGAGTGGAGGAGTTGCGCGGCAAAGCGAATTACCTGGTGGGCCGCGATCGCAGTCAATGGCACCTGAATCTGCCGACCTTCGCCAAGGTCCGCTATAGCAATGTCTATCCCGGCGTGGACCTGCTCTACTACGGCAATCAGGGCGAACTGGAGTCGGACTTCATCATCGCCCCGGGCGCGAATCCCGAGGCGGTGAAGCTGTCGATTGTGGGCGCGGAGCAGGTGACGCTCGACTCCTCCGGCGATGTGGTTCTACGGATGAAGGCGGGCGAGCTCCGGCTGCGAAAGCCGCTTGTCTATCAGGAGGCAGGTAACCGGCGCAAAGAGATCGCCGGCAGCTACGTGTTGGCCAGCAACAATCAGGTCGGCTTCCGCGTTTCCGAATACGACCACCAGAGGCCGCTGATTGTCGACCCGGTGCTGAGCTACTCCACGTATCTCGGCGGCAACCAGTTCGATGAAGCCAATGCGATCGCGGTGGACAGCAATGGCAACGCCTACATCACCGGCGACACCAGTTCGACCACCTTTCCGACCACCACCGGTCCCGGCACCGGCGACATGTTCGTGGCCAAGCTGGATGCCAACGGCGCGAAGCTCTACGCCACCTATGCCGGCGGCACGACGCTCACCGACTTCCCCACCGGCGTCGGCGTAGATGCGCTGGGGAACGCCTACGTAGTGGGCCAGACCAGCGATCGGAATTTGCCCACCACCAAGGCGCTGCGCACAGCGTATCAAGGCGGCAGCACCGATGGCTTCGTTTTTTCGCTGCAATCCGGCGGGACAGGATTCAATTACTTCACCTACCTCGGGGGCGGCGCCTTCGATCTGCTGAGCGCGGTGGCGGTGGACACGCTGGGCAACGCCTACATCACGGGACAGACCACCTCCGGCGACTACCCCACCCTCAACCCCTTCCAAGCAGCAACCGGCGGCGGCATCTTCACCAGCAGCAACACCGGTACGAGTTGGAACTCGACCACACCGCTGATGAACACGAACATCACTTCCCTGGTTGTGGATCCGCAGACTCCGGCCACGGTTTACGCTGCCACCAATGAAAGCGGCATCCTCAAGAGCACCACCTCCGGCACAGCCGGGAGCTGGACGCAGGTCAACAGCGGCCTGACCAACTTGCTGATCAACGCGATGGTGATCGATCCGGTGACAACAGTCAATCTGTACGTCGGTACGCAAGGCTCAGGAGTATTCGTCAGCAATAACAGCGGCGCAAGCTGGGCGACGATGAACAATGGCCTGGGCGGGCTTAACGTCACGGCACTGGCAATCGACCCGAACAGCCCAGGCACGCTATACGCCGCAGCCAGGGGCAGCGGTGTTGGCAGTGTGTTCAAGTTCAGCGGTGCGAGCGGTTCCTGGACGGCCACTGGGGCTCTGCCGACCGAGCGGGTCAACGCCATCGTGGTGGACCCGATCAATGGCCAGAATGTGTACGTCGTCTTCCAGAATTTGGGCGTGTACAAGAGCACGAATGGGGGGACGTCCTGGAGCGCCTCCAACACCGGCCTGAGCAGCTTGCAAGTCACCTCGCTCGCCCTGGATCGCACCGCTACCCACCTTTACGCCGCCACCCGCACCGGCGGCGTTTTCCTGAGCACGAACGGGGCCTCGAGCTGGTCCACCATTAACACCGGGCTGCCGTTTGCGGTGTTTTTCAGTGTGACTGCGGACCCGACCAACAGCACGACGGTGTACGTCGGCAGCAACAATGCCGGCGTGTACCGCAGCACCAACAGCGGCGGCAACTGGACATCCATTGCGGGAGGGACGCTCAACAACACCCGCATCACCGCCCTCGCCGTGGACCCGGTCACCCCCACCAACTTGTATGCCGGCTCCGTCATCATCGACGCTATCGTGACCAAGCTGAATTCCAGCGGAGGCCTGGTGTTCTCCAGTTGGCTGGGCGGTTCTGGAGCAAGCGCCGGCAGCGGCATCGCCATTGACGGAGATAACGGTAGCCTCTACCTCGCGGGCTTCACCAACTCGCGGGTGTTTCCCACCGTCGCGCCCGCTGGTGTGACCGTGCAGACAACGCTGGCCGGAGGGCTCAGCGGGATCGTGAGCAAGGTGAAGCCGGACGGCAGCGGTCTGGTGTACTCCACCTACCTGGGCGGCAGCGGCAACCAGGATCAGGCCCTTGCCATCGCCGCTGACTCCGCCGGGAACGCCTACATCGCCGGGCTCACCAACTCCACCGATTTCCCCACCGTGAACCCGTTACAGACCGCGCTGGCAGGCGCCAGCGACGCGTTCGTGGCGCAGTACAACGCCTCCGGTCAGAAGATGTTCGCAACCTATCTGGGCGGGGAAGGCAGCGAGGTCGGCTATGCCATCACCGCCACCGCCAACACGGACGGTTCCACCACCGCCTGGGTGGCAGGCAGTACCAGTTCCCAGTTTTTTCCGCTGGCCAACCCGATCCAGCTCGAGCAGGGCGGCGGTCAGAACCAGGGTTCGAATACTGCCTTTGTGAGCGCCATTAACTTTCCTACGACCGGCGCGCCCAAACTGGCGTTCTCCACTTACCTGGGCGGCGGCTGCGGCCCGGCGGGCTGCGACACCATCGCGCAGGCCGTGGGGCACGACAGCGCGAACAACATCTATGTCGCCGGCCTGACCCTGTCCCACAATTTCCCCACGGTGAACCCGGTGCAGAACACGCTGGCGGGGCCACAGAACGCCTTCATCGCCAAGATCGGAGCCACGACCAACAGCGCCGACATCAGCCTGACCCTGGATTCCTTCGGCCCCACCACGGTTGTAGCTGGCGGACAGGTGGCCTTCAGCCTTACCGTCACCAACAACGGCCCCAACGATGCCACCAACGTTTCCCTGGGAGGCCGCGGCGGCGGCAACCTGACTCTTGTCACCTGCACCGTGACGCAGGGCATCTGCGGTAACAACCTCTTGGCGCTCGACCGGGGCTTCGCTGAGCTGGGGACCTTGCCGCAGGGCGCGAGCGCCATCGTCTCCGGTACGCTGGTGGCACTGGTCCCCTGTGGCGTAGCCGGGGTCCCGGCGTGCCCCTATGTGATCGAGGTTGACGCTCGCAGCGACGCCAACGATCCCAACCCCAACAACAACTCGGTCACTAGTAATCTGACGGTGCTCCCGGGCGCCGACCTCGCCGTCACCCTGAGCGAGTCGCCTACACCTGCGGTCGGCGGCGCCTTGACCTATGCTGCCGTGGTCGCCAACCTGGGACCGTCGCCCGCCTCGAACGTGACTGCGGTGCTCAGTCTCGTGCCGGCCACGGCCGCCAGCTTCGTTCTTCCCCTGCCCACGGGATGCGCCAACAGTGCCCCGGGTACGTTGACCTGCGCTATTGGTCCCATGAGCCCCGGGACCTCAAGTCCGGGTAGCATCACGGTGACCGTGAACTCTCTGCCCATCGTGGCGACCATCGTGGTGACCAACACCCCCGAAGCCGATCCCAACCCCAGCAATAACTTCGCCACCGTAAGCACTGCGCCGGCCGACCTGGCGGTCGCCATGACCGCTTCGCCGTCCCCGGTGCCGGTCTTGGGCAGCGTCAATTACCAGATCACGGTCACGAATAATGGTCCGAGTCCGGCCACGGGCGTAGTGCTGGCCGACACGCTGCCCGCGGGTACTGTGTTCGCCAGCATCGATGATCTGACGGACTGCACCGTGTCCAACGGTACGCTGACCTGCAACTTCGGCGGCCTCGCGGCCGGCAGCAGCATTGCAGTCAATCTCATCCTGGTGCCGCTGGCCGTGCCCTCCGGTCCGGGCACGTTCGACAACACGGCAAGCGTGGTGGCGAACGAGCTCGATCCCACACTGTCCAACAACAGCGCCACCCAGACGGTGCAGGTCACCGGCGCCACCCTGCCGGGCGGAGGCGCTTTCCGCAACCGGTTGGGCTTCTCCAACAGCATCCTGGGACCGAATGACGACAGCTCGACTGGCCGTGTGCCCCTGAATTTCAACCTCAATTTCTTTGGTGTGCAGGTCAGCTCAGTCTTCGTCAACAACAACGGCAACATCACGTTCGATTCGGCCCTCGGCACCTTCACGCCGTTTCCCCTTACCAGCACGAACCAGCAGATCATTGCTCCGTACTTCTCCGACGTGGAGACCGCCTTTCCCGGATCCGGCCTGGTCACCTACGGCAATGACACCGTGAACGGCCGCCCCGCTTTCGGGGTGAACTGGCCCAACGTCGAATACTTCGGCGAGGGCTCCCCCAACCTGCTTAACCTGTTCCAGTTGGTCCTGGTGGACCGTTCCGATGTGAACCCCGGGGACTTCGACATTGAACTGAACTACGACAAGATCCAGTGGGAGACCGGCGACGCCAGCGGTGGCGTGGGCGGGCTCGGCGGCGCGTCGGCCCGCGTCGGCTACTCCAATGGCTCTGGGGCCGGAGGCTCCTTCTTCGAACTGCCGGGCTCCGGCGTCCCCGGCTCGTTCCTTGACACCAACCCCGCCCTGGGTCTGATCAACAACGACCTGAACAGCAAGAATGACCTGAACAGTGCCCCACAGCTAGGACGCTACGTTTTTCAGGTGAGAGGCGGCGTGGTGCAGTCCTCCGCGGATCTGGCAATCAGCGCGAGCGGACCGCAATCCGCCGCTGCAGGCAGCACGATCAGCTACACGCTTACCGCCACCAATCTTGGGCCCAACCCGGCCACCGGGGTGACCGTCACCGATACCCTGCCGGTGGGCTTCACCTTCGTTTCGGCAGTGCCCAGCACTATTTGCCCACAGCCGCCCACCCCGGCCCCGGGCCAGCCTGTCATCGTGACCTGCAATGTGGGGTCGCTGGCCAACGGATCGAGTGTGATCATCACCATCCAGGCAGCCATTCCGGCCAGCGCCTCCGGGCAGGCAGTCGATACTGCCGTCGTTTCCGTCCCCAATAATCAGGACTTGAACCTCGGGAACAACAGCGCCCCCCCGGTCGTGACCAATATCACCAGCCAGGTCGCCGACCTGACCATCACCAAGACACACGTGGGCAACTTCGTGCAGGGGCAGACGGGCGCCACCTACACCATCACGGTCAGCAACAGCGGCACGGGTGCGACCAGCGGCACGGTGACGGTCAGCGATACCTTGCCGACCGGTTTGACGGCTACGGCCATCAGCGGTACTGGCTGGACCTGTCCCAGCCTGACTAGTTGCAATCGCTCGGACGCGCTGGCGGCAGGCGCCAGTTATCCGGCGATCGCGCTCACAGTCAATGTTGCGGCCAACGCTCCGTCTCAGGTCACCAACATCGCCACGGTCGCGGGCGGCGGCGAAATCAACACCGCCAATGACAGTTCGAGCGACCTGACCGTCATCAGCTCGGTCGCCGATCTCACCGTCACCAAGACGCACACCGGCAACTTCGTCCAGGGGCAGACGGGTGCGACCTATACCATCACGGTTACCAACAGCGGCGCGGGTGCGACCACCGGCACGGTTTCGGTGAATGACACGGTGCCGGCTGGACTGACGGCCATCGCCATCAGCGGCACGGGCTGGACCTGTCCCAGCCTGACTAGTTGCAATCGCTCGGACGCGCTGGCGGCGGGCGCCAGCTATCCGCCCATCACGCTGACGGTGGACGTGGCCGCGAACGCGCCGGCGAGCGTCAGCAACACGGTCACTGTCTCCGGCGGCGGCGAACTGAACACCACCAACGATACCGCCAACGATCCGACCAGCGTCGGCCCTGCTTCGGCCGATTTGGCGGTCACGGTCGCCGTGGCGCCACCGACGGACGCCAGCGGCACCACTGTGACCTATGCTGTCACCGTCACGAACAACGGCCCGTCGTCCGCTGCCTCGGTCAATCTGACGGACCAGCTCACAGGCAACGCCAGCTTCGTCTCACCGCCGCCGACCGGTTGCACTCTCCCGTCCTCCACCAGCCTTGACTGCCAGATCGGCACGTTGAACAAGGACGGCCAGGTCACCTTCAACATCAGCGTACAGTTGACGGGCGCGGGTTGGATCAGCAACACCGCCCACGTCACCTCACAGACCCCCGATCCCATCCTTACCAACAACGCAGCGCCGGTGCAGAAGCTGTCGCCCGGCGGCAACACGGTTACCGGCTTCGACGTCGCGGTGCAGCCGGTGGACAGCACCACGGGCGCGTCACCGGCCGTCCTGACCTTTTCGAACGTCACCCGCGGCGGGACCACGACCCTCTCCAGCTCGGCCAGCGGGCCGGCGCTGCCCTCCGGATTCCGCAGCGGCACACCGGCCGTCTTCTACAACCTCGCCACCACCGCGGGATACTCGGGTCCGATCAGCGTGGCGCTGGGCTTCAACGGCGTCAGCTTCCATCACCCCGCGAACCTCCGCCTGTTCCACTACGAGAACGGCGCCTGGGTGGACCGCACGGTCGCAGTCAGCACTGCGGGCGGATACGCCATCGCTCTGGTGACTTCGCTCTCACCCTTCGCGCTCTTCGAGCCGCTCAACCAGACGCCGGTGGCGAACCCGGGCCCGGATCGCATCACTGGTGCAACCGGCGCGCAAGGAGCGAAGGTCACGCTCGACGGCTCCGCCTCCTCCGATGCCGACCACGACACGCTGACCTACCGCTGGACCGGGCCGTTCCCCGAGGGCAACGGCGTGGTCACCGGCGTCAATCCGGCCGTCACCATGCCGCTGGGCGCTAACCGCGTCACGCTGGTGGTGAACGACAGCGAGGCCGATTCCGCGGCGGTGTTCCAGACCATAACCGTCACCGACTTCAGCATGACGGCTGCGGCTGCTGGCCCGACCACCATCAGCGCCGGTGGCTCGGTGAGCTTCAACATCACGGCCAGCCCGCAGTTCGGGCCGTTCCCCGCCGCAGTCTCGCTGGCCTGCCTCGGCCTGCCGCAGGGCGCGCAATGCAACTTCTCACCAGCGACCGTGAATGCCGGCGGGCCGGCGGCGGTGCTCACCATCACCACCGCGCCGCGCATGGTGGGGCTGCTGGCGCCCATCCGCCACGGCAATCACGCGCCGCTCTATGCCCTGTGGATGCCGCTGCCGGCGATTGCCCTGATGGGCCTGGGCGCGCGCCGGCGTTCGCGTAAGCACGCGGCGTTGCTGATGCTCCTGCTGCTTTTGGGGATGATGTTGCTGCTGGTCTCCTGCGGCGGAGGCAGCATGGGCGTCACGCCCCAGGCACAACTCGGCACACCTGCGGGCAACTTCAGCATCACCGTCACGGGGACAGCAAACGGCAGCCTGCAGCACACGACGACCGCCAGCTTCACGGTGCAGTGAGAGTCGCGCAGGCGCACTCATTCCGGCTTCGAAAAACCCAGGTCCTTCGCGACCGTCTCCCGCACTGGAGAAAACGTGCGGGAGCCCTCGGTCGCTCAGGATGACAATCGCTAAAAAGTAGCGGCCATAAGAAACAGCAGGCGAGGGCGCCTGCCGCTCCGTGTCTCCGTGCCTCTGTGGTGATCCGCTATTGCGTCTGGTAGCTCACCTCGAGGTACGCCTTCGACTGGCTCGGGGCGCGGACGCCTGAGACATCCCCGGTTTCGACCGGGCCGGTAGTCGTGCCGCCGACGTTGCGCGCCACATTACCGCCGCGGAACACCTGGCGGCCTTTGGCGCTGGCCTGCGCTGGATTGCGAATGGCCATCACGCGCAGGATGCCGGTCTTGCCGTCGCGCAGTTGCACCGCGTAGCTGTGTCCAGCCACGGCGGGCACTTCCGCCTGGTACTGCACGGCCGCCAGCTTCCCGCCCCCGAACGCCGGGCCGAGGTCGGCGATGCCGTCGTGCGCCGCCAGGGTAAAGCGTCCAGTGGCAAGTTGCTCGACCGTGATCTCGACGTCGGCCGAGCCGCAGGCCGAGCCCGCGCCGAAAGCGAAGCGGAAGCCGGTGCAGCCGCCGTCGGCGACCTCGATCGTGGCGCGCTGCATCGCGGCTGGAAGCTGCGTGCCGGTCTGCGACCCCCAACTCGGCAGGAAAGCAAAATGCGCGAGTGGCGCCGATTTTGCCAGCGCGCTCTTCTGGGTAACAGTGTGGTTCGGGTCCACGACCACCGCGGCCTGCACGGCCCGACTGCCGGACAGGGCGTGCGCATTGGTCCACTCGAGCGCGGCCAGCGTGCTGGCGCCGGCGCGCACGTCGAAGGTATCGGAGGCGACCGCCACGCCATTGACCACCAGCGCAATGGGCACGCGCTGCGCGTCGGCGTTGCCGGCGTTGGTCACCCGGAAGCGCACCGCCACCGTGTCGCCGGGCTTGGGGAGGGAAGGCGTAAAGGAGGCGCTAGCGGGGTTGATCTGCAGGTCGGGGAGCGCCCCGGTGGTGGTCCGGGGAGCTACCTTAGCCATCCCGCCGCCAAAGGCGCCACGCGACCAGGAACCGGTCACTACGCCACCGCCGACGCGAACCGCCTGCCCACAAGGCGCCGTAGGGAGACCAAGACCGAAAGTCAGCGCGAACACCTTGGTGGCCGAGCTGCCGCCCTGCG
>JAHFUA010000165.1 GCA_023265315.1 Acidobacteriota bacterium
GGTGAGCGTGGTCGCCGTCATCCTCGATCACAAATGGCTGTACTGGAACCTCACCGCGAACTTCATCCTGCCCATCGACGTGATTGCGCACCTGGCCATCTGGTTCATGGTGGCGGTGTCGGTGGTTTCGGCGGTGGACTACTTCGCCGCCTTCTGGTCGCGGATCGACCGCAGCGCGGTCAAGCGCCGCCGGCGCGCTTTCATTCTCAGCCGGCGCAGGAAGAACGATGTCGCCGCGACCTGAGAACTCGCCGGCGACCGAGGCGGCGGAGCCCCTGCCGTTTTCCGCCGAAGAGCGGGCCGAGATGCTGCGTCTGGCGCACGAAGCCATCGCGGCGGCGCTCGGCGAGCGCAAGCTCGAACTCAACCCCGCTTCCGAGCGGCTGCTCGAGCCGCGCGGCGCCTTCACCACTCTGCATCTGGAGGGCATTCTGCGCGGGTGCGTCGGCTATGTTTATCCCGTCAAGCCGCTCTGCCGCACGGTGGCGGAGACGGCGACCGCCGCCGCCTTCAACGACACCCGATTTCCGCCGGTCACCGCGGAAGAAGTGCCCCGCCTGAAAGTCGAGATCAGCGTCCTCTCGCCGCTGGTACCTATCGCGGCGGAAGACATCGAAGCCGGGCGCCACGGATTGGTGGTCACCCTGGGCTCGCGGCGAGGGCTGCTGCTGCCCCAGGTAGCGGTGGAGTTCGGCTGGGACGCGCGCACTTTTTTGCAAGAGACCTGTCACAAGGCCGGGCTTCCGCCCGACGCCTGGGAGCGCGGCGCCATCATCGAGGCCTTCACCGCCGAGGTCTTCCACGACGAAGGCTTTGTTGCGAAAGAATAGGTTGTGATTGTCTGCAATTGGTGATTTGCAATTGGTAATTGGTGATTGGTAAAGTGGCAGAGACCTGAACTTCACAAATTACCAACTACCAATCACCAATCTCTTCAGTGCTTCAGGTCCGCTGCTTCCAGGCGGGTGCCCGGCGGGACCATCCAGAGCTCGGCCTGGTTGCCGTATTCGCCGCCATTCTGGAGTTGCAGTCGCTTCTCATCGATCCCTTTTTCCTTGCGGAGGTATTCGGCGGCGCTGGCGGCCCGCTGCTGGGCCAGCTCTTTGTTCTCGCCGGCCTCGACCAGCCCCAGCACAACCAGCGAGCTCTCGGTATCCCGCTGCAGCCGCAAGGCCACGCCATCCAGTACGGCTTTGCCGCTGTTGTCGAGGCGGGCGCTGTTGCGCTTGAACGCGACCAGGTTCAGTTTGATGGGTACCAGGGCGGCCCGGGGCGCGTCCACGTTGACTGTGGTTTGGGTGCTGGCGGTCAGATCGCGGTCGTCGCTCACCGTGGCCAGAACCTGCACTGGACCAGCCGCGACGTCGCGGGTGTCGAGCACGGCAGTGTGGCCACGCTGCACCAGCCGTCCATGGGCTGCGCTGAAGGAGAACGCCAGCGGGCGATTGTCGGCGCTGGAAGCTTCACAAGCGATGGTCGAGGTCTCGCCGGCGCGGACCGCCGGGGGCTCAGCCGTGCACGCAATGACCGGCGGCTGCGGAGGCGCCGCCGGGGTCTGCGCGGCTTCCTGCGGCAGCGGTGACGCCAGCGGTTCGGCCACGCCCGTCTCCGGCAGAGCCTCCTCCAGCTCCACGCCATCGCCGAGATGGATCTCGTCCAGCGACAGGGTTATCATGGCGGTCGAGCTGGTCGGGGTGACGTTTAGCACGATCATCTCACCCAGGCTGATGCGTGGAAGGTCGTGCAGCCGGCTGTAGGGGAACATGGCCGCCGGGACCTGCCGATCGTCGTAAAAAGAAGCTTTGAACGACAGGTTATCGACCTCATCGTCCCTGTAGCTGTTGTAGGTGCGCACCGTGCGGAAGTAGTCGCCGACTTTGACTCCCTGGTTCGCCCCCACGTTCAGGTATACCTTCCGCCCCATGCCCAGCAGATCGTCAAAGTCTTTCGCCAGCACGATCCTGCCCGTGAGCTTACCGTTGGGCAGGGCGAAGCGATCGAAATTGATCTTGGCGCGAAGCGTCGGCGTCTGTCTTTCCGCGAAGGGGATGGCGGCGTCGCCCTCCATGATGTCCGTGCAGTTAAACTCCACCTGCGTAATGGCCATGTTACTGTGGACCGCGACTACCCGCACACGGCCGATATCGGAGTAAGCGCGGCCCAGGTGCCGCAGCAGGCTCGCCTGACCGCGGAAGGTTTCATAGCGGTTGGGGTCCCGCTCCTGGCGGAGGATCGAGTACTGGGCGCCGACGGAGAAACCACTGCCCTCCAGGTAAACGTACTCGCGGTCCATAAAGCGCACTTCGTGGGGCGTACCCCAGCCGCCGGCCACGTATCCGGCCTTTTGCAGCGGCTGATTGGTGATGAACCCGGCACAGTACAAGTCCGAGTAGGTCGGGGCTTGCTGCCGCACCTCGATGCTGGTGGACTTCACTTGTGGGGCGCTGGCCTGTGGAGCCTGCCCTTGCTGGGCGGTGACAGCCGTGGCCATCGTCAGCATCAGCAAAACAACCTTACCTTTCATGATTCCTCCCGAATTCCCCAACCTCAAGCCAGGGCGCTGGCCCGGACCGCTGATTTCGGCTAATAACGATGATCCGGAAGGCGCACGACCACGCACAATTCCGGTCTGAGGCGACACTAGCAATGGTTACCTAAGAGGGTCAAGGTAACCTCTGTTACCAGAAAGGAACGTTTTTCGAACATGGCCTTTGGATAGCGGCAGAATCGCTGTTGCATCATGATGTTGTGCGCCTGTAATATGGCGCGCTTCCCAGCTTTATGCCCGACAACTCCAACTACATGCCGCGCGTGCTTCCGCTGCGCCTGCCCCGGGTTTGCGTAGCCATCATCGCCCCCACGGCGGCTGAGATGTTCGAGAAAGCGGAGGCCGTGGTTCGGGATAACCCATTCATAGAATTGAGGTTAGACTATCTCCGGCAGCCCGCATTGAGCTTCCAGAAGCTGCGTCGGTTTGTCGATTACCACCCCGAAGCGCTGGTGATCGCCACCTGCCGCCGGGCGGCCAGCGGAGGAAAGTTCCGCGGATCAGTCGCTGCCCAGGTTAACATTCTGGTTAAGGCCGCCACCAACGGAAGCCAATTCGTCGATCTGGAACTGGACAGCGCCGCCGCCTTGAAGTCGAAAGACCTGGACCGTTTGCGCGCCGCCGCCGCCGTCATTCTTTCCTTTCACGACTTCCGCGCCACTCGCAAGCTGGAGGAAACGTTTCACAGGATGACCGCTTTCCCGGCCGACTATTACAAGGTGGTCAGCACCGCCAAGTCGCTCTACGACAATGTGGTGATGATGAAGTTCCTGGAACGCCAGAGCGAGAAGCATTCCATGATTGGCCTCTCCATGGGCGAGCAGGGGATCATCAGCCGGGTGCTGTGCGTGCGCGCGGGCAGCGTTTTTACTTTCGCCTCAGCCGGCCCGGGAGAGGAGACGGCACCGGGGCAGATCGCGGCCCGCACCCTGCGCGACACTTATCGCATCGACCAGGTGGACGCCGCCACCAAAGTGTACGGCGTGGCCGGCGACCCGGTGGCGCATTCGCTCTCGCCGCTCATGATGAACACCGCGTTCCGCCGCGAGAACGTGAACGGCGTGTATCTCGCCCTGCACGCCACCAAGCTCGCCGACCTGCTGGCCTGCGTGCGCGACATCCCCCTGCACGGCCTCAGCATCACCATGCCCTACAAGCAGGAGATCATCCACTACCTGGACAACACCGACGCCGTCACCACCAAGATCGGCGCCTGCAACACCGTGATCCGGGCGGCGGACGGAAAGCTTTATGGCTACAACACCGACGTTGCCGGCGTGGTGCGTCCGCTGGAGCAGCGGCTGCACCTGGCGGGAGCCAGGGTGCTGGTGGTGGGCGCGGGAGGCGGGGCGCGCGCAGCCGTCTTCGGACTGAAGGAGCGCGGGGCCGAGGTTTTCATCATGAACCGCACTACCTCGGTGGGACAAAAGCTGGCCCGCCAGGCCCACGCCAAGTTCCTCACCCGCACCCAAATGCGCGGCCTCCAGTTCGACGTGATTGTCAACGCCACCCCCGTCGGCATGGGCGGGGCCAAGGTGTCGCCGCTCAGCGACAAGGAACTGAACGCCCGCATCCTGTTCGAGATGGTCTACACCCCGGCGGAGACCCGGCTGGTGAAGCTGGCCCGCGCCAAAGGCCTGAACGTGATCACCGGGGCGGAGATGTTTGTCCAGCAGGGGGCGCGGCAGTTCGAGATCTGGACCGGCAAGCCCGCGCCCGCCGACGACATGTACCGGGTGGTGACCGCCGCCCTGCAGGCCCGCGCCACCAACGGCAACAGGAAACAGGCTGCGACGGAACTGGCGGCTCCCTAGCGCGGCGGCCCGCCCCTGCAAGAGTTGACAATTCGTTTCGAGATGTAGAACTGCGCATCGCTGTCGCAGACGGCGATGCCGAGGCTTCCGGTGCTCCCTCCGGGTTGCTACCCAGGTTTTAGGCTACGGCCGAGAAAGATTCCACGTTCCTGCCCCAAAACAGTTGCTATTTCCCGGTGAGCTAGGCTAGGATAAGGATGGAACTCGG
>JAHFUA010000080.1 GCA_023265315.1 Acidobacteriota bacterium
AGCACCACAAAATCGGCCAGCATCCCGGGTTGGAGTAATCCTTTCTCGCGCTCGGCAAATTCCGCGTACGCCGAACCAGTGGTATAGGCGGCAATGGCCTGGTCGATGGTCAGCCTCTCCGCCGGGAAGTACTCTTGCTTGCCGTCTTCGCTGCGGCGTGTGACCGCCGCGTACAGGCCGCGGAAAGGGGTAATCGGCTCGACGGGATAGTCGGTCCCAAAGGCAAGGGGCACGCCGGCGTCCAGAAATTCCTTCCAGGCGTAGGAATGGGCGAGTCGTTCTTTGCCCAGGCGCGCTTCCACCCAGCGCATGTCGGTCAACAGATGATTGGGCTGCATGGAGGCGATCACCCCCAGCTCTCCAAACCGCTTTACCTGCTCGGGGGTGGTGACCTGCGCGTGCTCGATGCGGAAACGGAGGCCCTGGAATGGACCCTCGCCGCGCTCGCGGGCATCGCGCTTGGCCTCGGCGAAAGCATGGAGCGCCATCTCGACCGCGCGGTCACCGATGGCGTGAAAGCCGAGCTGAAACCCCGCCCGCACCCGCTCCACCGCCATCTGGTTCAGGGCCGGCTGGTCGTATCGCGAAAGGCCGGCGTTGCCGGGATCGTCAGCATATGGGGCCTGGAGCGCTGCCGTGCGCGACCCCAGCGAACCATCCATGAAGCCCTTCAGCATGGTGGTGCGCAGCATGTTGTCGCTTTGCGGATGATGGGAACGGTGCGCCTGGAGCAACTCCAATGCGGCATTGAACGGCAGCCACTCGGCGATGCGCAAGGTGAGCTTCCCTTCCCGCTCCAGGTCCTCGAAGACCAGGAAATCTTCCCACACGGAATTGTCCTGCACCGAGGTGGCGCCCCACTGCGCGGCATCGGCCAGGGCAAGTTCCAGCGCGCGACGACGTTGCGCCAGCGACGGCGGAGGCACTTTCGCGAGCAAATCATATTTCGCCGTTTCCCGCAGGATGCCGGTGGCCTCGCCCTGTGGGTCGCGATCAATCTTGCCGCCCGTGGGATCCGGGGTGGACGCGGTGATGCCGGCGAACTTCAGCGCCGCCGAGTTCGCCACCGCGATGTGGCCGTCCACGCGGGTGAAGATCGCGGGGTGGTCTCCCGTGACCTGATCAATGTCTTGGCGAGTGGGCAGCTTCTGCCCTGGCCACAGGGTGTGGTCCCAGCCGCGCCCGGCAAGCCACTCTCCTGCCGGTGTGGTCTTCGCACGCGCGGCGATGCGATCCTGCATCTCGACTAGCGAATGCACGCCGGCCAGGTTGACGTTGAGCTTCTCGAACCCGCCGTTGGCCAAGTGCACATGCGCGTCATTGAATCCGGGCATGACGAAATGCCCGCCCAGGTCCACCACCTGGGTGTGCTTTGCCTTGAGCTTTTCGATCTCGGAGTCCGAGCCGACGGCCACAATGCGCTCGCCGCGCACAGCCATGGCCTGCGCGCGCTTGCCCGGCATGCCGGTGTAGATGTCGCCGTGGACAAAGATCGTGTCGGCCGGGGTTGTCTTCTCCGCGCCGCTAACATTCACAACGCCACCCAGAAATAGGACAAGCAGAGGAAAACAAGAAAGAATCCGCGCGAATCCGCCCCTCGACTTCGCTCGGGGCAGGCTATCCGCGGCGAAGAAGTTGTTCATTTCTGCACGCAGGCGAGCGCCAGCACGGCCAGCAGCACGCGCTTCAATCCCAGGTCGCGCCCGGCCGGGTCGTACCACTCCTGCAAGGTATGGGCGCCGCCGCCGCTGCCGCCGGCGCCGATGGAGATGGCCTCCCGTCCCAGCGACAGCGGGATGTTGGCGTCGGTGGAGGCGCGATGGGGCCGGGCGCGGTTGCCGAGGTGCGCGTCCACGGCGCGGATCACCTGCAGGATGCGGGCGTTGGGGTCCAGTTCCGCCGCTGGACGGCAGCCGATGAGCTGGATCTCGCAGCTGATCCCCTTGCCGCCGTTGCGCGCACGCTTGGGATATTCGGAGGCCGCCTCCGCCACCGCTTCCCGCAACGCGCGTTCGACGCGTTCCATCTCCTGCTGCGAAGCCGAACGGATGTCCACCCGCATGCTCGCCGATTCGGGGATGGAATTGACCGAGGTGCCGCCGCTGATCACGCCCACGTTGGCGCTGATCTTGGGCTCGACCGGCAGCTCGGTGCGGCTGAAACGGGCGATGGCGCGCGACAGTGCGACAATCGGGTTAGGCGCTCCGAAATCGCTCCAGGAATGTCCGCCCGGCCCCTGGATCGTGACCTCGAACCGCCGGCTTCCCAGCGCCTGAGTCACCACCGTATCGGTGGCAGCGCCGTCGAGCACCACCGTGGGCCCGATGCGGTCCTTCCACGGAGATTCGCAGAAGATGTGCCGCATGCCGCGCAGGTCGCCCTCGCCTTCCTCGCCGACGTTGCCGATGAACAGAAGCCCGGCGGAGTGGCGTACCTTCGCCGAAGCGAGCGCCGACGCCAGAGCCAGCAGCCCCACGATCCCCGCGCCGTTGTCGGAAATGCCGGCTCCGTACAGGCGGTCGCCTTCGCGCCGGACATTCAGGGGCGTGCCGGCGGCGAACACCGTATCAATATGCGCGCTGACAGCAACCAGCTTCTCCTCAGGATCGGACCCGGGGCGCACGCCCAGCACGTTTCCCACCGCGTCTACCTGAACTTCCTGCAGTTCCAATTCGACGAACCGCGAGCGCAGCCGCTCGGCACGCGGACCTTCTCCGAACGGCGGCGCGGGAATCGCGGCGACTTGCAGTTGCCAGTCGCGCAGCTCGGGCTCGTGGCAGCGGAACCACTCCATGGCGGCGTGGACGTCCCGCAGACTGGCAAGCCGGGCGATCTCCTGCTGGACCGCCGTGGAGGCGCTGATGGAAGCCGGAAGAGCCATGGCTGGAAGTGTCAATATACAACGCCGGGTCGGGCGTTGCGCCGCCATTCTCGTCGGAACTCTCCCGCTTGGTAGGCTGTCATCCTTCGCGAGCCGAAGGCGAGCGGAGGATCTGGCGGAAATGTATTCCACCTCCAATGCCGGTTGCGCAGCCGTTGTCGTCAGATTTTTCCGCTTCGCTCCGCTCAGCGGAAGAATGACACTCACCCGACCCTAGGCGGAGGTTCCCGCACCGCTGCAACAAGCCAGGATCTCTTGTTCGGTGAGCAGACGGTTGGACTGCTTGGCGCGCTCGAAGATGCGGTTCACCGTCTCTTCCGGCGCGGGCAGCCCTTTGCGTTCCAGCCAGAAAAGGATATTGGATTTGCCGCTCATGGGACCGATCTCGATTACCTGATCGAGGCCGAAGAAGTGCGAGGGTACGCCGGAATAGACGGTGTTGGCCAGCTCGATATCGTTCTTCTTGAGCGCCTTGATGACGGCGGCGGCGTGCACCCCGGTGGCGGTGCGGAAGGCGTCCTCGCCCATGACCGGATAGTTCTTGGGGATGGGCACGCCGGTGGCGCGGGAAACCGCCTGGCAGTAGTCTCTCAACCCGGTCAAGTCCTGCTTATCCCAGGGCGCGACGCCCATCAGCTTCAGGTTCACCAGCATCAGGTCCATCTGGGTATTGCCGACGCGCTCGCCGATCCCGATGGCGCAGGCGTGCACGCACTCGGCGCCGGCCGCCAGCGCCGCCAGCGAGTTCGCGACCGCCAGCCCGCGGTCGCAGTGGCCGTGCCAGTCCACACGAATCTTCTCCCCCGAGGGTTTCACCACCTCATTGATCACGAACTGCACCAGCGCGAAGACGCCCGTGGGGGTGGCGTGCCCGCAGGTGTCGCAGACGACAATGGCGCGCGCCCCGGCGTTGATGGCGGTCGAGTACAGCCGCTTGATGGTGGCGGGATCGCAGCGCGTGGTGTCCTCGGTGACGTACATCACCTCCAGCCCCAGCGAGCGCGCATACTTGACTGCGTTCTCGGTGGTGCGCAGCAGAAAATCGTCGGTCCAGTCCTCGGTATAGCGGCGGATGGGGCTGGAGCCGATGAAAGTGGCGGCCTCGATGGGCACGCCGGTCTTCTCCACGATCTCGGCGATGGGGCGGATGTCGTTCTGATGGGTGCGGGCGGCGCAGTTGCCCTTGATCTTCAAGCGAGCTGCGGCGATCTCGCGCGCCAGCGCCTCCACGTGCGCCACCGCACGCGGGCCTGCGCCCGGCAGTCCCAGGTCGAGGGAATTGATCCCCAGCGACTCCATCAGGTGGAGGATCTCGATTTTTTCTTCGATGGATGGATCGCGGACGGAAGGCGACTGTAGGCCGTCGCGCAGGGATTCGTCGTTGAGCAGGACCGGTCCACGCGGCGCCAGTTGCGGCGCCGACACCTGGTTCCAATCGTAGATCAGATCCGAACGGTTCAGGGTCACCTCGCGACTGCCGGGGGCGCTACCCGGCACTGACTACTTTGCTTCTTTAGGCGGCAGTGTCAGCCCGAAGACCGAAATCTGCCCCTGGCCTGCCACATTCAGGCCGCTGGGGTCCTCCGCATTGGGCAGGTAGAGCGTCTTGCAATGCTCGCAACGGTAGATCTCGGCATTCGGCCCGAAGGCTTTGGCGACATCGCCGCAGGCCTGCTCCTTGATGTCGGCCAGGTAGTACCAACGCTTCAGGTGCCCGCCGCAAAGCTTGTTCTTGGCGTCCTTTTCGTTGCAGGCGCGCTGCCCCGGCTTCTTGATCTTCAGTTTGTGGTTGGGGAGCTGGGCTAACTGCGTTTGCGATGTGGCCACGAACTCTTGATCTCCTATGATGACGTTGTGCTTACGCCGCTCTTAACCTCTGCCCCCCCAGTGGCTCTGGTTGCCATTTTACTAGATGCGCACAAGCCCCCTAGCCTGGTTTATTCACCAGGGTGGAGCAGGCCTTCAGGCCTGCATCAATGCGGTCCCTTGAAATTGTGGGCTTCAGCCCCTGAGGTCGTTTGCAAAGCGAAGCAACCCTCAGCGGCTAAAGCCTGGAGACCACCGACCCCATCGGCATGCAGGGCTGAAGCCCTGCTCCACCCAAGACGGTCGGACCATATGAATAATCCAGGCTAGACAATCGCCGGGATCGCGCGACTTCAGCGATTCAGAGTCTTCCCTTTCGAATATAGGCTTTCGCGGATTTCAGCCCGCCGCCGATCCGCCGCACCCAGCTCGTGGAAAACAGAAGGTCGACGAACCCTTCCATCTGCCGTGCGAACTCGGCGCCGTAGCCGAACCACCACACCTTGCGCACGCGCGGGAGCAGGTCGGAATCCAGGTGCTTGACGCGGACCATCTCCTCCAGGCCGAGGCGGCCGTGGGCACGGCCCAGCCCACTCGACTTTACGCCGCCGTGCGGAGCTTCGCTGATGCCAAAGCAACTGATCACGTCGTTGACCATCACCGTGCCCGCCTGGATACGCCGGGCGAGAGCTTCACCGCGCCGGCGGTCGCCGGTCCAGACGCTGGCCGCCAGGCCGAACTCGGAGTCGTTGGCCAGCCGCACTGCCTCATCATCGGTGGCAAACGGCATCACCGGCAGGACCGGCCCAAAGGTCTCCTCGCGCATGATTCGCATCTCGTGCGTGACGTCGGCAAGCACGGTAGGCGCGTAGAAGTTGGGGCCGAGTTCGAGCAAGCGCCGGCCGCCGGTCAGCAGGCGCGCCCCGCGAGCGATGGCATCCGCGACGTGCGCTTCCACCACCCGCAACTGCTGCTCGTGGATCAAGGGGCCGATGTCGGTCTCCGGGTCCAGGCCGTTGCCCACACGCAGCTTGCGGGTCTTTTCCACGACCACCGTTAGGAATCTCTCGCACAGGCTGCGAGCGACGTAGCAGCGCTCGACGGATAGACACGTCTGGCCGGCGTTCATGAACGCGCCCCAGAGAGCGCCGCTCGTTACTACGTCCAGGTCGGCGTCTTCCAGCACCAGCATGGGATCCTTGCCGCCCAACTCCAGCAGTACGGGAAGCAGTTTCTTTGCCGCTGCCTCGGCGACGCGCTTGCCGGTGCGCACGCTGCCGGTGAAGACGATTTTGTCGATGGGCGCTTCCACCAGCACCGCCCCGGCAGAGCCGTCGCCAACCACCACCTGGAAGACGTCTGCAGGCACACCGGCCTCATGGAGCAGCGATGCCAGCTCCAGTGCCGCCAGCGGCGTGAACTCCGAGGGCTTGATCACGACGGCATTGCCCGCGACCAGCGCCGCCAGCCCTTCCGTCGCCGGGGTCGAAAAGGGATAATTCCAAGGCGAGATGATCCCGATCACGCCGTAGGGCTCACGGACCAGGTGCGCCGACTTGGTCTTCATGACCAGGTTGCCGTGGGGCACAGGCTCAGGCTTGAGCACGGCGTACGCGTTCTCGATCAGGAAGCGCGCCGCATCCAACACCACAAGCACCTCGGTCAGCAAGGCCTCGACCTGTGGCTTGCCGTTCTCGCGGGTAATGGTGCGGGCGATGTCGTCTTTTTTCTGGTGCAGCAGGCGCTGGAAGCGCCGCAGAATCTCGACCCGCGCGCGCACGCCAACCGATGCCCAGGCGGGTTGCGCCGCCCGCGCGCGCTCGACCGCAGCCCCTACCTCGGCGGCGCTAGCACATTCGAATTCGCACAGCGTCTCGCCGGTGGCAGGATTGCGCGAGATCACCCGCCGCGCGCCGATCTGGACGTCGGTCGCCATCATGGCTGCGTCTTCGTTGTGGGCTAGACTACAACATTCTGTCGCCGGCTTCGCGGGCTTCTGTTTCCTTCCAGATGCGCAGCCGGGGACAGGGTTGACACTTTACCGTCTTGCTCGGTAGTGGAACCTGTATTTCACCTGCACGAATACCTCGCGCGGATAGTTGTAGTGTGTGCCCCCGAAGGTGTTGCTGTTGTCGAGCAGGTAGCGGCTGTTGGCCAGGTTCAGGGCGCTGACTTGCACCGACCAGCGCTCCCCGAAATTCTTGCCCAGGGAGAGATCGAAGGTGGTGTGCGACGGCAGATGCGTGGGCTGATCGAAGCCGTCGCCGTTCAGGAATCCCGAGCCAAAGCTCAGGTCACCGGAGGCCCAGGCGTGCCCGGGCAGGTTCACGTTGAACCCGGTGCTCAGCGTATCGCGCTGGTCGTGATCGAGGAAGAACAAACCCTCGTCAGGCGGCGAAAAATCGGTGAGCCCGCCCGTCACCACCCCTTCGCCCTGCACAAACTGATGAGACCAGGCCAAGTGCAATTGCGCCCGCCCGCCCAGCCGTGGACTGCGGATCGCCAGCTCGGTTCCCTTGATCCTGGCCCGCTCGATGGTCAGCGGAAAAAAGATGTTGGAGTTGCCCAGCACATCGTGATCGAAAAAGTTCTTGGCACTGGTGCGGAAGTTGTCGGCCTCGATGGTCCAGCCGTGGACGGGAATGCTGACGCCGACATCGTATTGCTCGTCGCGCTCGCCGCGCAGCAGAAGGAAGTCGAAGCCCTGGGCGGCGGCGACCTCCAGGATAGGCCCGGAGACCGTGAGCAGCGGCGGCGCCTGGTAGAAGCGTCCCCAGAAGCCGCGCAGAACCCATCCCAGACGGGGAATCCGGATGGCCGCTCCGATGCGCGGATCGGCGACGTTCTCCGTCACCTGGCCGGAAAAGCGCGTCAACCGCACACCCCCGTTCAGCGTGAGCCATCGCGTCAGCTTGTACTGATCTTCCAGGAAGCCCGCGGCCAGGCTTCCCCATGCCAAAGCGCTCCCCGGAGACACACTGGCGCCCGGCCCCGTGAGCGCGAAGAACTGGTTATCGTGTTGCGCGAAGCCCTCCATGCCCAGGCGCGCGTTGTGCTTCCCGCGCACGATGCCCAGCGAGACCACGCCGCCGGCGTAATTCGACCCGCGGTTGTCTTCGGGAATCACGGCGTCTGGGGGAACAACGGCGGTAGGGGCAAAGCCGCCGAGGTAGTGGGCGCGGTTGAAGTGGTAGAAGGGCGATAGCGTGAAGGTCAGGCCGCTGCCGGCGGTGTGGACCCAGGAAAAATTGACGAAGTGGTCGCGTTCGTCCTCCACGTCGCGGACGCCGGCGGCGTGCAGGTCGAAGTCGTTGGGAACCTGATAGTGATCGCCGCGTGCCGAAGCCACCAGCCGCAGTTGGTCCCCAGGCGCGCGGTTGAAGATCAGCGAGACGAAGCCGCTCAGTCCGGCGGCCTGGTCGTGCAGGGTTTGCGGGATGGGCGTCTGCAGGCCCAGGTCGCTGCGGTTGCCGCTCAGGCTGGCGTAGTAGGCGAAGCGCTGGGTGTGGCTGCCGAAGCTGATCTGGTTGTCGGTCTGGTGGAAGCTGCCGTAGCTCAAGACCAGCTCGCCTTGATGGTTGCGCTCGAAGCCGGAGCGCGTCACCACGTTGAACACGCCGTAGGTGCGGTCGCCGTACTCGGCCGAGTATCCGCCGCGCTGCACTTCGAGGGTGGCGATGTCCTTGGGATCGAACTGCGGGCCGACGTTGCTGGCGATGTTGGTATTGGGGACGGGAACACCGTCCACCAGCCAGGTGATCTGGTGGCCTCCGCGGAAGTGAAGCTGGTCGTGGACCATGTAAGTTCCGGGCACGAAGTCGGTGATCATGGCCATGCTGTTAGCGCGTTCCGCACCCGGAGTGACGGCGATCTGCTGGCGGGAGATGGGGATGGTCGGAGTAGCGGACTTGGGGTTGACCTCCTCCACTTCGCCGGACACGGTGATAGACGTGTTCGAGGCCGCTACCGCGAACTGGAAGTGCAGGTTGGCGACGCTGCCGGAAGTGAGAACGACATTCTGCGGCGCGACAGCAAAGCCCGGGGCGCTGGCCGACACCTGGTACGACCCCAGGGGCACGGCGTCGAACTGGAATTCGCCGCGCTCGTTGCTGGAGATCATCTGTGTCCAATCGGAAGTCGTGGAACGGACGGTGATCTCGGCTCCCTGCACCGGGCGGTGCTGGGGATCGTGGACGAGACCCCGGATGGCGCCAAAAATCGTGGCGTATGAAACGGCGCCCAGCAGCAAAAGAGTGCCGCAAAGCAGAACGGATCGCATGCAAAACCCCCACTAAATTGAGAGGAACGGGCCGAGCGTTACTTCAGCCCGGGGTCCCCGGCGCACCCGCTGTTGGTGCGCTGGAGTGGTAGCGAGGGTTGCGGTGGGGCACGCTCAGGATGCGGCCGCTCGCCCTGGGAGACGAACAGCTCAGGATAGTACTCGTTGAGGAGGGGATGCGCGCCGGCGGGAGCTACCGTCTCGGTCGCGGGTGGCGGCGCTGCGGAACCGGAAAACGCCAAGGGCTTGCGGTGCGGACAGGAGTGCCCCTGAATCTGGACCCCGCTTGGGACCATGGCCGAGCAGTGGTGGCGGCCCCCAGCGCGGCAGCAGGCCGGCAGCGGGCGAGATGCGGTTGCAGCCGCAACCGGGGCGGCGAACGCTGCCAGCATCAGCAGCAGCAACGTGATGGCGGTGGACCGGCGCATGAGCGAATCGGGAAATTATAGACCCACCTCCTTAATCCGTGCAGAGACGCAGCATGCTGCGTCTCTATACCTGGAGTCAGCTACTGCCCGTGCACGATGTCTGCCTTCAGGCTGCTGATCATGGCCAGCACCTCGCTGCGCTCGCGCTCGGGAACCTTGAATTTATCTAGCGTGGCCTGCAAGTCCTTCACCGATGCTTGCCAATCTTGTTCGCTGATGTTGATGCCGGCATGCGCAGTCTTCATGTCCTGGCCCAGATAGGCGCAGGGTCCGCCGGAGGCGTGGCATAAGAAGTCCACGAAGTGCTGGCGGATGCGCGTTTTCGACTCGTTGTTGAAACCGACGAAGAACTTACTGAGCTGGGGGTCGGCGATCAGGCGGCCGATTAAATCGTCGGTGACTGCGGCGATGGCGTCGTAGCCGCCCAGCCGCTTGTACAGGCTCTCTTTCTGGTTGGACATCGCTTGGCTGAAGGCCGGCGTTGCCATGGCGCTGGTGGCCAGCAGCAGAATGAGCAGGGAAATCCATCTCCTCACCGTATTGCCTCCTCGGTCATGTGATTGGGCCTAATGACGGTTGGAGTACGGTAGCAGAATGATTTCGGATTGTCAGCCGGCCCCCGCCGCCGCTATTGAGCCGCGATTTTGGCGTGTGCTAGCATCTGTGGGTTTGGCCTGACTCTCCGCCGGGCTTGAGTGTCCCGACCTCGCAGGGACCGTGAAGGAGTGACCCGTGAAAGTTTACGAAGGCGCCAATGTGCGTAATGTAGCCCTGGTCGGACACGGCGATGCCGGCAAGACCTCGCTGGTCTCCGGCATGCTGTACACCGCCGGTTCGACCCAGCGGCTGGGACGCGTGGATGACGGCAGCACCGTCACCGACTTCGACGAGGAGGAGGTCGCGCGTTCGATGTCCATCTCGACCGCGCTTGCCTATGCCGAGTGGGGCAAGACCAAGGTCAACTTCCTGGATACGCCGGGATTCAACATGTTTGTCCATGAGGCCAAGACCGCCATGGTGGCCGCCGAATCCGCCCTGGTGGTGGTGGACGGTGTGAGCGGCGTCGAGGTGGTGACGGACAAGGTGTGGAACTACTGCGAGGAGTTCCAACTGCCGCGCGCCCTCGTGGTGAGCCGCATGGACCGCGAGCGCGCCGACTTGGGGCGGGTGATGGAATCGCTGACCTCCAACTTTGGCCGCACCGTGGTCCCCGTCGAGTTGCCCATCGGCAGCGAGAAGAACCTGAGCGGCGTGGTGGACCTGGTGAAGATGAAGGCTTACGCCTACGACCTGGGCGGGAACGGCAAAGGCAAGGAAGGCGAGATTCCCGACAACCTGGCCGAGCAGGCCAAGGCGGCGCACGAAAAGCTGGTGGAGCTGATCGCCGAGGGCAACGACGCGCTGATGGAAGAATTCTTCGACAAGGGCACCATCTCAGAAGAGCACCTGGTCAGCGGGTTGCGCGAGGCGGTGCGCGAGCGGCGCATCTATCCCGTGCTGTTCGCTTCCGGGCTGGGAAACATCGGCGCCGACCGCGTGCTGGACTTCATCGCCGACTACCTGCCGGCGGCCACCGAGCATCCTCCGGTCGAAGGCGCTCCGACTTCCGGCAATGGCGAGCCTCGGCGGCGCAAGGTGGCGGACTCCGAGCCACTCTCGATGTACGTCTTCAAGACGGTCTCCGATCCCTTCGCGGGCCGCATCTCGTTCTTCAAGGTTTTCTCCGGCGCGGTGAAGAACGAAGCCACGGTGCAGAACTTTACCCGCAACAGCAGCGAAAAGCTGGCGCACCTTTCCATCATGCAGGGTAAGAACCAGGTGCCGGTGCCGGAGTTGCATGCCGGCGATATCGGCGCGGTGGCCAAGCTGCGCGACACGCTCACCGGCGACACCCTGGGCGACAAGGCGGCCCCCATCCAGTATCCGCCGGTGAAGCTGCCGGAGCCGGCCATCAGCTTCGCGGTCGAGCCCAAGACGCGCGCCGACGAGGACAAGCTCTCCAATGGCATCCACAAGCTGATGGAAGAAGACCCCATGCTGCGCTTTTTCCGCGACCCGCAGACCAAGGAATTCCTGGTGGCGGGCACCGGGCAGCAGCATATTGAAGTCGTGGTCTCGAAGCTGAAGAAGCGCTATCACACCGAGGTCAACCTGAAAGCGCCCAAGGTGCCCTACCGGGAGACGATTCGCGGGCGCGCCGACGTGGAAGGCCGCCACAAAAAGCAGACCGGCGGCCACGGGCAGTTCGGCGTCTGCCGCATTAAGATGGAGCCGCTGCCGCGCGGCGGGCAGTTCGAGTTCGTCAATGACATTTTCGGCGGCGCCATCCCCAGGAACTTCATCCCTGCGGTGGAGAAGGGGATCAAAGATGCGGCGGCGCGCGGCTATCTTGCCGGCTATCCGGTGGTGGACTTCAAGGTGGTGCTCTATGACGGGTCGTATCACGACGTGGACTCCAGCGACCTTTCCTTCCAGCTCGCCGGCCGGCTGGCCTTTCGCAAGGCGATGGAGCAGGCCAAGCCCACCCTGCTGGAGCCGGTGATGAAGGTGGAGATCGAGGTGCCGGACGAGTTTGCCGGGGCCATCATGGGCGACCTCAACTCGCGCCGCGGCCGCATCCAGGGCATGGACAACAAGAGTGGCAAAACCGTGATCAAGGCGGAAGTGCCCATGGCCGAGATGCTGACCTACGGGGTCGACCTGACGTCGATGACCCAGGGGCGCGGCAGCTTCAACATGGAGATGGACCACTACGACATCGTGCCGTCCCAGTTGCAGGAAAAGATCATCGCCGCAGCCAAGGCGGCGCACGGCGTGGTGGAGGAAGAGGAAGTATAGGGCAGAGTAGCGCCGGCTGCTACATTGCGTCCCGTCCCCATTCGGGACAGCTTCCTGTTCTGAATTCAGACCAAACTCTTGTTTTCCGCCCCAGCCGTATGCCCGCGGCCTAAAATCCGCCATCGTAGTAGCTGCCCCTAGGTGTGCTCATCCACCGGGCCATTCAGCCTTACCGACCTGAAGTGCACGGAGGCAGCCATGAACAAAGCCGTCGCTCTTGCCAACAACGATGTGGTGTTTCTGAGCTGGCTCTACGACACCCGCATCCCCGATTGCCTGGGGTTCACCATCCGCCGCACCAACCTGCAGAACCGCACCATCACCACGCTGCCCGCCTGGGTGGGATTCAAAGGCCAGTCCAACGCCAACTGGAACGCCCGCACCACCGACGAATGGCCAGTGCAGAAGTTCACCTGGCGTGACCTGACAGCCGAGCCCGAAACCCTGTACCAGTACGAGATTATCCCTGTGCTGGGCGAGGCGGGGAGCCTGCAGCCCAGCCGGATCAACGCCTTGACCACGGATCCGGTGCGCACCGCTACCCGCTGCGGGCAGATCTCGGCCTTCTTCAACCGCGGCATCCTCTCCACGCAATCGCTGGCGCACACCCTGCCCAAAGGGCCCACGGGCGCGCCCGACTACCGCAAGCTGATCGACCGCATCGACCAGCCGGGAGACCCGCTGCGCAACCGCCTGGCCGGCCAGCTCCCCGGCGCGCTGCAGACCCTGTTGAAGCGCGCGCAGCAGGAATCCGGCCAGTGTTACGGCGCGCTCTATGAGCTCAACGATCCGGAGCTGATGCAGGCCCTGCTGGGCATGCCATTCGTCCACCTCATCCTTTCCAACACCGGGAAGAATGACGAGGTGAACCGCGGCAACCGGCAGGCGCTGCACGAGTCTGGCATCGACATCACCGACCGCATGCTCAAGGGGGACCACATCGGCCACAACAAGTTTCTGGTCTACGTGGACCGTTCCGGGCGGCCGCAGGCGGTGCTCACCGGCAGCACCAACTGGACCTACACCGCGCTGTGCGGCCAGAGCAACAACGCCCTGCTGATCGAAGATCCCACCGTTGCCGGCTTCTACTTCGATTACTGGCAGCGGCTGCTGGCCGACGGCGCCGAACAAGGATCGACTCTGCGAACCCAGAACAACCAGGCCTTCCTGGACGCCAGCAACGCCACCACGGTCTGGTTCTCGCCCAACACCGAACAGAAAAGCAAAGGGACGAAGACGCCCGGCGACCTGGCGGAGGTGTTCGAGGCGATCGCCCATGCGCGCCAGGCGGTGCTCTTCCTGGTCTTCCAGCCGGGCAAGCCCAGCATCGTGGAGACCACCGCCGACGCGCAGAAGAAGAATGCTAACCTGATCGTCTTTGGGGCCGCCACCGACCCCAGGGCGGTGGAGCAGTACGACACCGAACTCTACCACCGCACCACCACCAATCCGGATACCATCAAGCACACGGACGCGATGGTGGCCGTGGCCGGCATCGACGATGAATTCGCCTTCTGGCGGCAGGAACTGCTGAAGACCTCGCCTCAGGCGCACGCCGTCATCCACGACAAGATCGTGGTCGTGGACCCGCTCTCCGAGAACTGCGTGGTGGTCACCGGCAGCCACAACCTGAGATACAAGGCGTCGTACGCGAACGACGAGAACCTGCTCATCATCCGCGGCAATCGCGATCTGGCCGAGGCTTACGCCACCCACGTCATGGATGTCTATGGCCACTACCGCTGGCGCTACACCGTGCAGAAACATGGCATGCACGCGTGGTCGGGACTGGAAACCAAGGACACCTGGCAGGACAAGTACTTCAAGCCCGGCCCTGCCCGCAAAGAAATGGAGCTGTGGACGTCGATCGCGCGCACGCGCGGCGCCAAAGCGGCATGATCTCTCTCGGGGCTTGTGGGGCTTTCGTCCGCACCACTCGCTCTCTCTCACGGGGTGGCCGAAAGGCCACCCCACTTTTGTGTACCCTTTGTGTACCCTTTCCGGCGACGCCTTCCTCCTCGCCGGACATCTAATCAGGTAGAGGAGGCTCCCCCATGAAGAGTTCTCTCAGGCAGTGCCGTTCTTTCTCCCTGCTCGGCGGGATGGCGATTGGCGCCGGGCTCATGTACCTGGTGGATTCCGGCCTGGATATCTGTCGCCGCGCGCGCCAGCGCGGCCCGGCCGTGCGCGCCCCCATCTCCGTGGTTCCGCGCCGCCCATCCGTGCCCGACTGGGTGCTGGCCGAGCGCGCCCGCCTGGAGATGTGGCGCACCGTCGCGCACCCGGATTCGGTGCAGGTGTTCGCCAGGGACGGCAGCATGACCCTGTGGGGTCCGGTACTGGCGGGAGAGCCGGAGCGACTGCGCGAGAAGCTGGTGAAGATCCCCGGCCTGCGCAAACTCGAGCTCCAGCTCACCACCCGGGAAGAACCCGCCGCCCGGGTCGCGTAAGTTGGGCCCAGCCGAATCCGCAGTTTCGCGTTTCTTGTTTCTCGTTTCTCGGCAGAAGCACGGGAAAGAGTGGTTCGTGCGAGAAACCAGAAACGAGAAACCAGAAACGTTCTTTTCAGTTTGGAATTTCCTGCGGTTTCGGCTTACTATCCCGCCAGTGGCAACTTCCAAGGACACAGAAGTCCGCGAGCGGCTGGTTTCGGCAAGTCTGGTCGAAGACGATGCGTCGTTCGAGCTGAAACTGCGGCCCAAGCGCCTGCAAGAGTTCATCGGGCAGAAAAAAGTCAAAGACAACCTGGGGGTGGCCATCGAGGCCGCGCGCTCGCGCGGCGAGGCGCTCGACCACGTGCTGCTCTACGGGCCGCCGGGCCTGGGCAAGACCACGCTGGCCACCATCATCGCCAACGAGCTGGGGGTGGCGTTCCAGCAGACGGCGGGTCCGGCCATCCAGATCAAGGGCGACCTGACCGCCATCCTCACCAACCTGCGCGAGCGGCAGGTGCTGTTCTTCGACGAGGTCCACCGCCTGCAGCCGGCGCTGGAGGAGATCCTCTACTCCGCGCTCGAGGACTACAAGCTGGACATCATCATCGGGCAGGGGCCTTCGGCGCGCACCCACACTCTGGACGTGAGGCCGTTCACCTTCATCGGGGCGACCACCCGCGCCGGGCTGCTCTCGGCGCCGCTGCGCTCGCGCTTCGGCATCCTGCTGCGCCTCGACTTCTACACCGACGCCGACCTGCGGGTGATCGTGCGGCGCTCGGCGGAGATTTTGAGCGTGGACATCGACGAAGAGGGCTGCCAGGAGATCGCCAGCCGCGCCCGCGGCACGCCGCGCATCGCCAATCGTCTGCTGCGGCGCCTGCGCGACTATGCCCAGGTGCGCGGCGCCGGCCGCATCGACCGCTCGACCGCCCAGGCGGCGCTGGAGATGATGGAAGTGGACAAGCACGGCTTCGACGAGATCGATCGCAAGCTGCTGCTGACCATCATCGAGAAATACCAGGGCGGGCCGGTGGGGGTGAACACGCTGGCCGCTGCTTTGGCCGAGGAAGCCGATGCCATCGAAGAGATCTACGAGCCCTTCCTCATGCAGATCGGGTTTCTGTAC
>JAHFUA010000081.1 GCA_023265315.1 Acidobacteriota bacterium
CATGGCTTCCTCCGTTTGGCAACCAGCGAACCCTCGGGGAGCGGGGGAGTCGCGAGTTTATGGTTGTTCCGTGCGCTGCCCTGGCAACGTTTTGCCAGAAAAGTCCGTTTAAGAAAATTTGGGGGATTATAGACAGCTTTACGAATCTTGCAAGGAAGAAGTTGTTGATGGTGGCGATCAACGGCGTCGTGGGATGGCTCACGGGTCTTGCGATGGAGCGACCGTCTTTGCCTCCCCCGGCATCCCCGCGAGGAATCTGGCCGCGCCGACCGTGACGGCGGCGGCGGCATAAGCGATTGCAAAGTGCAGCGAGAGGCGCGAGGGCTCGCTCCACGGGAGCACAAATGTGCCCTGCGCTGCCGGGGAATGGATTACGCCGAACAGCGACAGCACCGCGCCGCACAGCAGGAAGAGCGCGCTCCGCAGGTAGCGGCGGTCGATCAGTTCCGCGGTGGCCGCGCCCCACACCAGTGCCGAGACAATAAACCCGTTTCCCAGCAGGTTGACCGCCCGCAACGACTCTCCGACCTCGCCTCCGAGTCTCGCCAGGCTGCCACCGGCCGCGCTCAAGGCGGAATTCGTCTGGATCGCGATCAGGAACGCCAGCGAGGGGACGACCGCGATCGCGACCGCCGCACTGTGCCGGTGCGGGCTGGCGAGGAACGCCTGCGCGATGACCTCGATGCCGATGTACACCAGGATGGGCGCCACCGCCGCCGCCGGGATCCAGTCCACGAACAGGGGCAGATAGCCCACGATGCCCCCCAGGCCGATGAACAGCGCGGTGGCGATGGCGTATCCGGCGCGCGCTCCCATGGCCTTGTAGGCAGGATGGCCGATGTAGGGCGTGCTCTCGACCACTCCCCCGCACAGCCCCGCCGCCAGCGTGCAGAAACCCTCGGTGAGCAGGATGGCGCGGGTGTCGTATTCATCCCCGGCGGCGGCGGCGCTCTCGGTGTTGTCGATGCCGCCGACCACCGTGGCCAGGGAGAACGGCAGCGCGATGGGCAGGTACGCCCACGCCGCCGATAATCCGCCGACAAACGCCAGCGTCGGCCAGGGGACGGCCACGTGCAATCCTGCCGGCGCCGAAGGCACGGCGGCAATGATGGGGCTGGCGAAGTGCGCCGCGCGCAGCAGATGATGCGCGGCCACTCCCAGCAGCGCCGAGACGAACGCGCCCGGCAGTCCCCATGGCATCCGGACATTCCCTACCAGCGCGATCAGGATGACGGCGAAGCCCAGCAGTCCGGGGATGGGGTCGGCGGCGATCTTCAACATCGGCAGCAAGGCGATGAGCGCCAGCCCGGCCCCGCCGATGGAGCCCAGCAGCGCCGCCCGCGGCACCGCCGTCCGCACCGCATTGCCGGCGAATGAGAGAACGATCTTGAACACTCCCAGCATCACGGTGACCGCCATGCCGATTTTCCAGGTGAGCAGCGCGTCTCCGGTCAGCACATACGCCGGCCCCAGCACCCCGAAGGACATGCCGAAGATGCTGGGAGCGTTCATCCCCAGCGGCATGGCGGTAACGTCGTCGCGGCCGCTGCGGCGCGCCAGCCGGAAGGCCATCAGCGCATAGACCAGGTCGCCGACCAGCACCCCAATCGCCGTTCCCGGCACCATGCGATAGAGCACGACCGCCTTCGGCATTCCGAAGCCGCCGATCAGAACGCTGGCCAGGATCACCAGGTTGGCGACGTTGTCGAAGGCCAGCGCGAAAAATGCGTTCAGGTCGCCGGCCACAAACCAGGGATACTTTTTCATCGTTGTCCGACTTGGCGCGCGCCTGTACGTGGCGCTTGCGGTGGCGGGATTCTAATGGAATTATCGGCAAGGCCAGAACTCAATTTCTCGGCCGCAAGGTGGATGCATGCCTCAGCCCGGGCCGATCTTCGTGGTGGATCTGTTTCCCAAGCTGGATTCGAGGCTGATTGAGCTGTTGCGCTCGCTTTTCCCCAGCGACTGGGAGCGGCAGACCATCGCTCCGCTCTGGCGCGTGAAGGACGTCGCCGCGCATTTGCTCGACACCAATCTGCGGCGGCTCTCCATCGTTCGCGACCGCTTCTTCGGCGAGAAGCCCGACAACGCCGATTCATATGACGGTCTGGTCGCCTTTCTCAATGGTCTCAATGCGGATTGGGTCAAGGCATTCAGAAGGGTCAGTCCGCCAGTGTTGGTTGACTTGCTGGAGCACAGCGGCGGCCAAGTGAATGATATGTATCGCCGGCTCGACCCCTACGCGGAAGCCGCGCTGCCGGTGGCCTGGGCCGGGGAAGAGTGCTCCTTCAACTGGTTCGAGCTGGCGCGGGAATACACCGAGCGCTGGCATCACCAGCAGCAGATCCGGCTGGCCGTGAACAAGCCGGGGATCATGGAGCGCGAACTGTATTTTCCTGTGCTCGACACCTTCATGCGCGCCCTGCCGTTCCGCTACAAAAGCGTTGACGCGGAGAAAGGAGCGCTCATCAAGTTCCGCATCACCGGCGATGCCGGCGGCGCCTGGTTCCTGGTGAGGAGTGATGGCAAGTGGGAACTGGTGAGCGAGCCCGTCGGGCGGGCGGCCTCTGCAGTCGAATTCAGCCAAGACATCGCGTGGAAGATTTTCACTAAGGGAATCGCCCAGGAGGCGGCCCGCCCGCAGATCACGATCACAGGAGACCGCGAACTGGGTTTGCACATCCTGAATGTGATCGCGGTGATGGCCTGAGCGCACTCGGGCTGGCGCACTCTATCGGGTAAGCGCGCGGATGAGCTCAGCGTGTTCGGGATACTCCCGCATCAACTCATCCCGCTTGCCTGCGGCCCAGTCGGCAAAATCGAAGCCTGGCGCCATGGTGGTGCCCAGCAGCGCGAAGCGGCCGCCTTGGATCAGCCTCGACCCTTGCCACACTCCCTGGGGGACGACAAACTGCACGCGCTGCCCGCCGAGGAGGTCCGGGCCTAGGATGATCCGCTCCCCGCGCCGGTCGGGATGCAACAGCAGCATCTCGACGGGATCGCCGAGGTAAAAATGGTAGATCTCGTCCGTCTTCAGGCGGTGCAGCGCGGAGAATGAATCGGGCTCGCTGGTGAGGAGGTACTGGATCGCGGTGCCGAACGCGCGAGGCGCGCCGTACCGCTCTGGGAGTGCTTGGGCCGAGATGGATTCCTGCGCGAAATAGGTTTGCCGGAAGTGGCCGCCCTCGAAGGTCAGCGGCTCCAGGCGAAGATGTTCGATCAGTTGCGCAGCAGTGGGGGTTTTCATGGCAGTCCCTCTTCAAAAAATCCTGTGGGTCATCACGCCGCCATCCACCACCAGGTTGGCGCCGGTGATCCAGCGCGCTGCCGGCGACGCCAGAAACAGGCAGGCATCCGCCACGTCGTCTGGCCTCCCCAGGCGCTGCAGGGGAACGGCGCGCAAATAGGCTTCGACGCCCTCGGGCCACGCCTGCTCGATGCCTTCGCGCCAGATCAGCCCGGGCGAGACCGCGTTCACCCGGATCCCGTAGAGCCCCAGTTCCTGCGCGGCCGTGCGCGTGTACATCAGCACGCCGGCCTTGGCTGCATTGTAGTGGCTGTGTCCGGGCGCGGGGTTCTCCGCCTCGATGGAAGCGATATTGATGATTGCTTTTCCGCCATGCTTCATCATATGGCGCGCCGCGGCCTGGGTGCACAGGTGGACGCTGCGCAGATTGTCGGCGATCACCGAGTCCCACTCCGCCTCGCTCATTTCGAGCAGCGGAGAAACCGGGTAGCTCCCTGCATTATTGACCAGGATGTCGAGGCCTCCGAGCGCGCTGACGGTCTTCTCCATTAGCTTCGCCGCATCCCCCGCCTGGCTCACGTCCGCCTGGATCGCCACTGCCTTACGCTTCAGCTTTTCAATTCTTGCGACCAGCCCGCGCGCTCCCGCCCTGCTGGTGCGGTAGTTAATGGCGACGCTCGCTCCAGCTTCAGCGAATCGTAGCGCGATGCCGCTTCCAAGGCCGCCGCCCGCTCCAGTCACCAGCACGCGTTTGCCGCGAAAATCGAGCAGGTCACCGGGACTCGGTGGTGCTCCCAGACCTCCTCGCTCGTCTCGCATTTAGCCCCCGTCCGAGCCGCGAGTATACAAAATCAGCCGGGTGTACCAAATCTGTCTCTCCCCCTGACGGGAGAGCCGCGATATGGTTGCTCGCGTAGGAACGGCCGGCCGGTCCCCTCCGCCAGCCCTCTACGGAGCTAGTGAACGAACCCAGGCAGCGAAGCTCTCGCGGCGCCCATATCTTCGTCTTCTTCCCTTTCCTTTGCCTGCGCGCGTTCCGGCTCTTTCCCGGAGACCCCTGACCATGGACCGTTACCTGTGCATCCACGCGCACTTTTATCAGCCGCCGCGCGAGAATCCCTGGCTGGAAGCCATCGAGCTGCAGGATTCCGCCGCTCCTTACCACGACTGGAACGAGCGCATCGCCAACGAGTGCTACGTGCCCAACGGCGCGGCCCGCATCCTCGACGGGCACGGTCGCATCGCCAAAATCGTCAACAACTACGCCCGCATCAGCTTCAACTTCGGTCCCACATTGCTGTCCTGGCTGGAACAGCACGCGCCCCGGACCTACGAGCGCATCCTCGAAGCCGACCGGCAGAGCCTGGAGCTGTTCTCCGGGCACGGATCGGCGCTGGCGCAGGCGTACAACCACATCATCCTGCCACTGGCCAGCGCGCGCCATAAGTACACGCAGATCCTCTGGGGCATTCGCGATTTCCAGCATCGCTTTAACCGCGATCCCGAAGGGCTGTGGTTGCCGGAGCTGGCTGTGGATGTGGAGACGCTCGAGGTCCTCAGCTCGCTGGGGATCAAGTTCACCATCCTGGCGCCACACCAGGCGCGGCGCCTCCGCCACCGTCCCTGGGATGACTGGGTGCATCTCGACGGCGCCGAGATCGATCCCACGCGCGCCTATCGCTGCAACCTGCCTTCCGGACGCTCGCTGGCCCTCTTCTTCTACGACGGCCCCATCTCGCGCGCGGTCGCCTTCGAGAAGGTGTTGCTGAACGGCGAGAGCTTCGCCCACCGGCTGCTCGGTGGCTTCAACGACAACCGTCCCTGGGCCCAACTCATGCACATCGCCACCGATGGTGAAACCTACGGTCATCACCATACTCACGGCGACATGGCGCTGGCCTATACGCTCGATTACATCGAACGCAACCAGCTCGCGCGCATCACCAATTACGGTGAGTATCTGGCGAGCCATCCGCCTACCGAGGAAGTGGAGATCATCGAGAACACTTCCTGGAGCTGCGTGCACGGTCTGGATCGCTGGCAGAGCGATTGCGGCTGCAACTCGGGAGAACGTCCGCAGTGGGCCCAGCATTGGCGCCGTCCGCTGCGCGAAGCTCTCGACTGGCTGCGCGACGAGCTTGCACCGCGCTGCCAGCTTGCCGCCCGGGAACTGCTGCGCGACCCGGAGGAAGCGCTCGACGATTACATCTCCGCCGTGCTCGACCGCTCCCCGGCCAGCGTCAACGCATTCTTCGCCAGGCACGCTGCCCGTGAACTCGATACTGATGACCAGGTGCGCGCCCTGAAGTTGCTGGAGATCGAGCGCCACCTCATGCTGATGTACACCAGTTGCGGCTGGTTCTTCGACGAGCTGACCGGTCTCGAAACGGTGCAGGTGCTCCGCTACGCGGGCCGCGCCGTGCAACTCACTGAGGACCTCTTTGGACCGCTGCTCGAAGAGCAGTTCCTGTCACGCCTGGAGCAGACGTGGAGCAACATCTCCGGCATGGGCGACGGCCGTGATGTGTACGAGCGCTTCGTGCGGCCGGGCATAGTGAACCTGCCCGGCGTAGCGGCGCATTATGCCGTCAGCTCACTGTTCAACGGATATCGCGGACGCAGTTCCACCTACTGCTACCGCCTGGACCTGCAGGAGTCGCGCGTGCTCGAGTCCGGCAAGGCCCGGCTCGCCCTGGGACGCGCCCGCATCACCTCGCGCACCACGCGCGAGCGGCTTACCTTCTGCTTCGCAGTGCTTCACTTCGGCGACCACAATCTCCGGGCCGGTGTCGGCCCCTTCCCGGGAGAGAACGCCTTCCGTGTGATGGTCCAGCAAGCCGCGCAGGCCTTCCTGGGCGGCGACCTGACCGGGTGCCTGCACGTGCTCGATCAGCGCTTCCAGGGCGCCACCTACTCGCTGAAGTCGTTGTTCCGCGACGAGCAGCGTCGCATCCTCAGCCGCATCCTCGATTCCACTCTGGGAGAAGCCGAAGCGGTTTGCCGCCAGGTGTACGAGCACCACGCACCGCTGTTGTCGTTCCTCGCGGACCTGCAGACGCCCCTGCCGGGCTTGTTGCGCGCCACCTCCGAAGCCGTTCTCACCAGCGCCGTCGAGCGCGCCCTGGCCGAAGCGGAGCCGGACCTGGAGCGTGTGCGCACCTTGCTCGACACCGCCGCGCGCCAGCACATCAATCTCGACACCGCCGGCCTGGAAGTTGCCTTGCGTCAGCGGCTGAATGCGGTGGTGGAACAATGGGCGCGCAAGCCGGCGGACCTGCACCTGCTGGAACTGGCCGAGTCGGTGGCCTCGGTGGCGCGGGTCGTTCCCTTTGAAGTGAATCTGTGGAACTCGCAGAACGTTTGTTACGAGCTGGTGCAGGCGGTCTCTTCGCAGGCCCGGCTGCGTCCCGGCAACGGCGCCGATGATCTGCTGGAACGCCTGGCCGGTCTGGGCGAGCGGCTCGGGCTGGCTGCTTCTGCCATCACGCCTCCCACGGCCAGCCTACCAGATGAGCAACCCTCGCACGCCGCCGCGCAGGATGTGGTGGTGCGCCGCCGCCGTCCGCACCGCATGATCCGCGGGGCGTGCTAGCCGACTCTCCCGTCAACTCTGCGAACGTAAATTGCTTGTTATGCCGTTGCCGATGACTCCTGCGATCCGGCGGCAAGCAATTCAACGGCCTCCTCAGGGTATGCCTCCATGCCAAATTCCGGCACGTCCAAACCGCCCAGCTCCGCCTCTTTCGAGACACGCATTGAGCGGATAGCGTTGACAATCTTGAAAACCACGTACGTGACTCCGAACGCATAGATCGCCGTGAGCGTGGCCCCACCGAGCTGCGTCCAGAATTGGGACAAATCCCCATGAAGCAGGCCGGTCACACCCTGGCCCGCCTTACCGAGATAAGTCGTCGCGCCCACGCCATTCCAACCGGCGCCGTAGGTGCCGTCTGCAAAGATGCCGACACAGACCGCGCCCAACCAGCCGCAATACCCGTGAACGGAGATGGCGCCGCAGGGGTCATCAACCTTAAGCACCCGTTCATTGAAGAGGACACCTGCGTCCACCAGAAGGCCGGCCAGAATTCCAATGATAACGGCGGAGTTTGGTGACACGAAGGCGCAGGGAGCAGTGACGGCCACCAGCCCGGCAAGCATCCCATTGCAGGCCATCGTAATGTCCGGCTTGCCGAAGAGGAGGTACCACAAGAACATCGCCGACGCGGCGCCTGCGACGGCAGAGAGATTGGTGTTGACCGCAATCACCGAGATGCGCAGGTCGCTCGCGCCCAGCGTGGAACCAGGATTGAATCCCATCCAGCCGAAGAGAAGAATGAAAGTGCCCGTCACCACGAATGCAAGGTTGTGCGCGGGGAAGGCGCGAGGTTTGCCGTCCGGCCCGTACTTGCCAAACCGGGGACCAAGAATGACGGCAAGTGCCAGGGCGCAGAAGCCGCCTACAGCGTGGACCACGGTCGAGCCGGCGAAATCCACGTAGCCGTGGCCGAGGTGCATGCTCGTGCCCAATTGCGATAGCCATCCGCCGCCCCAGACCCAGCAGCCGAAAACCGGGTACAGGATGCCGCCCATGAAGATTTCGCAGAGGAGGAAGGCCCAGAAGGTTATCCGCTCACAGATCGCACCCACGATAATGTAGCCGGCCGTTTCCATAAACACGACTTCGAAGAGTGTCAAGCAAAGGCTGCCGGCATCGTAGGCAGGCCCACTCAGGAAAAAGCCCTTGCCCCCCAGGAAGCCCCATAGTCCCTTTCCAATTAAGAAATGATTCAGCGTCGGCGTACCGCCAATATTGGCCGGAGCCGCATTGAGCGCGGTGCCGCCGTATTGGAAGGCAAAGCCGCAGGCATAGTAGGCGAGAAAGGCAAAGACATACGCCGCGAAGTTCAGCATCATGAGATGAGCTGCGTTCTTCCTTCGCACCAACCCGCACGTGAGGAGGGCGAATCCGGCCTGCATGAATAGCACCAGGTATCCCGTAAGAAGCGTCCACGAGAAATTGGTGGAAATCCGCAGGTGCCCCACACTATCGGCAAGCCTCAGGGCAATCGGTTCCTTGGCAACCTGGGTTTGGAAGTCGTCGAACGCCTTCTTGTTTTGCTGGTAGTCCGGCGCTGTCTTGTCGGTGGGTTCAGCGACGATGAGAGGATTGCCCGCCGCGTCGATGACCGCGGACTTGTCACCGGTAGCAATTCCAGCCGGGTCCGGCTGCGGTTGCTGAGCCTGCTGGGCGCTCACCGGGCAACTCACAACCAGTGCAAAAACAAAGACGGCGATTGCATCTCGCAACCATGCTCTGGGGCTGCTGACCAATGCAAAGGGCATTTTCAACTCCTCGCGTGAATTTCGGAAGCGGCTCTCCGCTCCGTGGATTACCGACCTAGAAACCGAACGAAATCAGATGGCGATCGGACCTTTCTCGCCGGTTCGTATCCGCACGACTTCATCCAGAGACGAAACGAAGATCTTCCCGTCCCCGATCTCGCCGGTTCGGGCAGCTTCGCAAATCGCATCGACAACTTTTTCCAGAAGCTCTTCAACGACAACGACGGTGATCAGCAACTTTGGCCTGAAATCCAACGAGTACTCCGTGCCGCGGTATGTTTCGGTGTGTCCCTTTTGGCGACCGAACCCCCGGACTTCAAAGGCGGTGAGGCCGGTAACTCCCAGATCGTGCAGGCGATCCTTGACCTCATTCAGCTTGGAAGGTCTAATCACGGCATCAATACGCTTCATGCTTAAGCGCTCCTTTGGTTAGCGAATCTGGAAAACGGCCCCTACTTATTAGCCTCGTTCGGCTCGAGCACGAACATCATCCCTATAGCCATCGTGTTCTGGCCGTTGACCAGCGGGTTGCTGGCCTTGCCTTTCGGGAAGAAAGCCTGGTTCGATTCGTCGTGCCGGTACTCCAGCCGACTGATCAGGTGAGTTGCAATGCGTCGCTCCAGGGTCGCTGTGACCTCGTGGATGTGAGGCCCGTGTCCGTTCGCATCGAATATGCCCGTAGTGTAGCCATTAGGATCGTTGTAATACTCATAGCGGGTTGCGAACGCATACTTCGGATTGAACTGATACTTGATGTATCCCGCTGCACCCCACCAATCCACCGATGTGTTGGGGGTGAGTGTGGTTCTCTCCACCCGGCCGTAGTCGCCGTTCAACTGAAACGATAGCTTGGGGTTCAGGTTGTAGGCGATCACGGTGTCGAACAGGTTGCGCCAGTGGTCGCCATCGAGCTGGGTCGCTCCCGGCCCGCCCATCCAGTTCTCGGTGACGGTCAGTTTCTTGCTGGCATTCCAGACGAAGGTCAAACCGCCGGTCTTGCCGCTGTTGTTGAAGCCGGTGCTCGAGTCATGGATCACGTCATTCCAGCCATTGGCCACGTAGCCGGTCAGCGAGAATTTGGGGTTGAAGGTGTACTGGGCCCGCACGCCATAGTGGTAGAACGGGATGGCATAGTTGAACAGCAGGCTGCGCGAGTAGTTCCAGTTGGCGTTGCTTTCAATGACCTCGGCGCCGTTGGGGGTCACAAACTTGCCCACATCGATCTGCAGACCCTTGCCCACGGGGGCGAGATAGGAGAAGTACGCCTCCTTGAGGTACTGCAGGAAGGTCGGGTCTCCGCCGCTCACCACATTGACTTGCTGCATCGCGTCGCCGAAACCGAAGATCACTTTGTAACCAAGGCGGTTATCCGCACCAGGATTCTTCACCAGGCCGAGTTCAATGAGGTTGAGCGCAAACTGGTTATTACGCGGATCGAACAGCCGCAGGCTGGTGAAGTTGCCGGGGGCGCCACTGAGAGCCGTGGTCCCCGCCGCCGGGTGGTTGAAGTTGTAGCCGTAGTAGCCATCTACCAGGCCGACCACTGTGGCGCCGCCTAATACGCTGGCCAGGCCGCCCAGAGGATCAGGCTTGCTCGGCGGGGGCGCGGCGGCGGGCGATTGGGGCGCTGTCGTCGCCGCTGCGGTTGTGGAAGAACCCGCGCCGCTCCCCTTCATCAGGGCAAGTTCCGTGCGCAGATCCTCAACTTCCTTCCTTAGGTCTTGGATTTGGCGGGACAAATCGGCAGGACGCTGGTGGGTGTCATCCGTTTGCGCTCTACATGCAAGTGGCGCGGCCACGCTGAAAGTAAGAGCGATAATGACCGCCGCTACCGCAGAAACACCCTTCATGTCGATGCTCGCTCCCAACGTCGAGGGCCTCAATTGGCGACCGCGCGACTTTGATTGGTAGCGGCAAAGTAGCTGTTGCATTCATCGCAGTCCAACGCATATTTTTTGTTGTGATGATCGGAGATATTTTTAGAAGTTAAATCTATAAGCTTGATAAAAGAGACTTATTGCGATTGCGGCGCCTCCTAGCCGACTCTTTCGTAGGGGCGCGGCTCCTGAAGCCGTGCCCCCAAGACCAGCGCTTGGTCAGGATTCCCCGCGCCATTACAATCACCCGCATGAGAAACCGCCTGCTCTGGCTCTTCGTTCTGCTGCTCCTGCCGGCTTCGGCGCTGGCGGCGCCCGCCACCATGCGCCTCGACTACTACCACACCGGTGATGCCACGCACGAGGTGTTCAGCAAGGACCGCGTGGTGATCGAGGCCTTGCCCTGGCCCGGCAACCCGCGCCGCACCCTCGACGACACCAACTCCGGCAAATACCTGTTCGAAGTGCGCGACCGCGCCACCAACCGCATGCTCTATTCGCGCGGCTTCTCCTCCATCTACGGCGAGTGGGAAATCACGGACGAAGCCAAGCACATGCACCGGACGTTCTCCGAGTCGCTGCGGTTCCCGGTGCCCGAGGCGCCGGTCCAGATCGTTCTCAAGAAGCGCGCGCACGACAATTCCTTCGTCGAAGTCTGGTCCACGATCGTTGATCCGAGGGACAAGTTCGTGGACACCTCGCATCCGCCTGCGCCCGCTCCGCTGGTCACCATTGAGAAGAACGGCGATTCCGCCGACAAGGTGGACTTCCTCATCCTGGGCGATGGCTACACCGCCGCCGAGAAGGGCAAATGCGAAGGCGACGCGCGCCGCCTGACCGGCATCCTGTTCGCGACCTCACCGTACAAGGAGCGCCGCAAGGACTTCAACGTGTGGCTGCTGTGTCCAGCGGTGGCCGAGTCCGGAATCTCGCGGCCGTCCACGGGCATTCACCGCCGCAACCCGGTGGGATCGACCTACGACGCCTTCGACAGCGAGCGCTACATCCTGACCTTCGACAACCGCGCCTTCCGAGAGATCGCGCAGTTCGCGCCCTACGAGTTCGTGGAGATCCTGGTGAACGGCAACACCTACGGCGGAGGCGGCATCTTCGGCCTCTACAGCACGGTCGCCGCCGACAGTCTGTGGGCGCCCTACATCTTCGTGCACGAGTTCGGCCACCAGTTTGGTGACTTGGCCGACGAATACTACACCTCCGACGTCGCTTATCTTCCGCCGGAGAACCGCGTCGAGCCGCACGAACCCAATGTCACCGCGCTGCTCGATCCTGACAATCTGAAGTGGAAAGACCTGGTGCAGCCGGGAACACCTATCCCGACGCCCTGGCAGAAGGAAAAATTCGAGGCCGACGCGCGCGAATACCTGAAACGCCGCCGCCAAATCCGCAAAGAGAATCGTCCCGAGCAGGAGATGGACGCGCTCATGACCGAAGTCGAGAAACATGAGCACGAGCTGTTCGCTTCTGAGAAGTATGCCGGCAAGGTGGGAGCGTTCGAAGGCGCCGACTACGAGGCCAAGGGGTACTACCGTCCGGAAGTGGATTGCATCATGTTCACCCGCGCCAAGTATTTCTGCGCCGTATGCCGGCGGGCGATCGAGAGGATGATTGACTTCTATAGCGGCCGCTAGACCGCCGGTCCGAAAAACTGGAAGAGCTGTGACTTTGGTGCGTTCGAGTCGCCGGCTCCCGAAGGAGTCCGCGGCGTGGACCACGCACCGTCACAGCTCTTGATGTGATCACTGCTTTCGCAGTCCCAGACCCCGACTTCTCTTCGCGTAGAGCCGTCGGTTTTTTCGGGTCCAGGTGCCCGGCGGGTCACCCCTCCGGGCGGGTCACCCGGCCTACTTCAGGCCCGCGGCTGGTAGGCGCGGAACCCTTTTCGGCTGTCGACGCGCGCTAGACTAAGCCCGCCGCCACCGCACTTTCTGTGAGCGTCATCACCGTTCTCTGTGACTCGGATTTCTTGAGCGAATCGCTCAGCCCTTGCGGGCGTGCTCCTTACCGAAAGCGACGAGCCACATCAGCGCCACCCCGCAGGCGATCAGGATTGCCAGACCGATACCCATGGCTTCAACATCCATGGTCATTAGAAACCCGCCAATCGTCCGGGAGTTGCTGCCTCCTTATTGTGTACTTGCGAGCGTTGGCTAGAGGCGGGGCGCGTCTTTCTTCTTGAGCGGGCTGGTAGCCGGGAACAGGCTCCGCAGCGTGACATCGATCCGCATGACGGCATCCAGGATGGTCACCACGGTTTTCTTGTCGGCGATCCGGGTGGTCGAGGAGGCGATGATTTCCAGCGAATTGCGCACCTGGTGATTCAGTTCCGCGACGATCAGCAGTTGCCGCCGCAGGATTTCACGCCGGTACAGCACCAGGGCCAGCAGGGCTCCGACCAGAAGCATCCCGATGGTGCCGGTCACTGCCGCTTGAATGTAGATGGCCGGCCACATCCGCACTCCGAGCCGGACCAGCGTGACCGTCAGCGCAAGGTGGGCCAGAGCGCCCGCGCACCAGACCACGAGCAATAGAAGGACCCTGACAACCGCGGCTTGCATCCGCGTTTCCCGCCGGAACAGTGCGTCGAAGGTCATGGCCTTCCCCGCCAGCGAGCACTCTAACTGCTCCCATCTTCCGCCCCCAGGAATCGCAGCGCAGTGACTGCCATCACCGGGGAGGGGTTGGGCCGGAAGCCGGCGGTTGCGCGACTCACGGCCGACGCCTGGTTTACAATCCCGCATTCACAATAACGCACCGGGGATTGTCGTGAGCAGAAGATTCCGTCGCCTCGTACCCGTACTTTTTCTCGCGCTGATGGCCGCGGCCCAGGTAGACACCGCCGAACAGCGGGCCGCGCGTTATTTGGAATCGGTGCGGCACGAGCCGCTGCTGCTGCACGCGTTCCTCTACGACATGCCCAAGGGCGGCGACCTCCACAACCACCTGGTGGGCGCGGTCTACGCCGAGAGCTTCATTCAGTACGCGGCCGACGACGGCTTGTGTGTAGACCGCCACAACATGGCCCTGGACCCGCCGCCGTGCGAGCCCAAAACGCGTCCCCCGGCCCGCGCCGCCCTCGACGACCCCGTGCTCTACCGCCAGATGGTGGACGCATTCTCCATGCGCGACTTCCAACCCGGTGCTGAGTCCGCCCATGCCCACTTCTTCGACAGCTTCCTCAAGTTCCTGCCCGTCACCCAGGGGCACCAAGGTGACTTCCTGGCTGAGGTCGCTTCGCGGGCCGCCGCGCAGAACGAGCAATACCTGGAATTGATGGTCGAAGTCCTCTGGCCGGTGATGGATCTGAGCAAAAGCATCACCTGGACTGGAGATTTTGATCGCGCTCGCGAAGCCCTGCTGGCGGCCGGATTGAACGATGCCGTGGCCGCCGCCCGCCGCACCCTGGACGAGGCCGAGTCGCGGATGCGCGCGCGCTTGCGCTGTGGAACGCCCACTGCCGATCCCGGCTGCCGTATCACCATCCGCTACATCTCCACCGTGCTGCGCGGATTTCCGCCGCCACAGGTGTTCGCCCTGACCTTGGCGGGATTCGAGCTGGCCAGCCGTGATCCGCGCGTGGTGTCGGTGGACCCGGTCATGCCGGAGCACGACTACATCCCCCGCCGTGATTTCTCGCTACACATGAAGATGTTCAGCTATATGCACGAGCTTTATCCCAAGGTGCGGGTGACGATGCATGCCGGCGAGCTGGCCCCCGGCCTGGTGCCGCCCGAGGACCTGCGTTCTCACATCCGCGACTCCATCGAGATCGGCCACGCCGAACGCATCGGCCACGGGGTCGACGTGATGTACGAGTCCGATCCCCTGGGCCTGATGCGGGAGATGGCGGAGCGGAAAGTCATGGTCGAGATCTGCCTTACAAGCAATGACGTGATCCTCGGCGTGCGCGGCGCGCGGCATCCCTTGCCGCTCTACATGAAATACGGGGTGCCGGTGGCCCTCGCCACGGATGACGAAGGCGTGTCGCGCTCCGACATGACCCGCGAATATCAGCGCGCGGTCGAGGAGTTCGGCCTTACTTATCCGCAGCTCAAGACCATGGCCCGCACCAGCCTGGAACACGCCTTCCTGCCAGGCGGGAGCCTGTGGACCGGGACGGCCCCGTTCAAGATGACCGCAGCCTGTACCGCCGACGGTCCCGGCGCGGCGGAACCTTCGTCCGCCTGCCGCCGTCTGCTCCAGTCCAGCGAACGTGCCCGCGTCCAGTGGGAGCTTGAAGCGGCTCTTGTCCGATTCGAAAAAGCATTTTGAAAATCTCGAAAAAACCTTCTGAAAGCATGGTAAAGCCTGCCGCCTATCTGGTATTCTCCCCGGCGCGGTGCGAGAAGAACCGCATGCTCGCGCGCTGCGGAAATTGTCGAAAAACTAATCAGTTTTCGATTGACGCGAGCAGCAGGATTCGATTTTAATCGCGCCGTCCCCCCTACAAGGCAGTGTCGAGGTGCGCGGGGAGATCACTACCCTGTTGCTGCGCTGCTGGTGTTGTGCGATCAAAAACCGAATTGATCAGAGGAGAAACCGATGTCGCGCTTCAAAGTGTGGGCCTTTGTTTCTTGCTTCTGCCTCTTGCTAGTGCTGGCTAGACCCGCGTCCTCGCAAACCGGGACTGTCGAGGGAACATTGGCCGATCCCTCCGGTGCCATGGTGACGGGCGCCGCGGTCAAGCTCGCCAACGTGAATACGTCGGCAACCCTCGACACCGTGACCAGCAACAGTGGTCTGTTCCGTTTTCCGGTGGTGCCGGTCGGCACCTACGATTTGACGGCGGAGCACACCGGCTTTGCCAAGCTGACTGCCAGAGGGATCGTGGTGACCGTCGGAGCCACGCTTAACCTTCCACTCACGCTGGCAGTGGCTGCCCAGCAGGCGACGGTGCAGGTCACCGAAGAGGTGCCCATCGTTGAGACCACGCGCAGCAGCGTCGCGGCGACGGTGAACGCCAACGCCGTCGCGAACCTGCCGGTCAACGGGCGGAATTTTATGGATTTCGTGCAGTTGACGCCGGGTGTGACCCGCGACGTGCGCACCGGTGACATTAGCTTTGCCGGCCAGCGCGGGACGCTGAACTCGCTGCAGATCGATGGCTCTGACAACAACAACACCTTCTTCGGGCAGACCACCGGTCGCACCGGTTCGGGCCGCGCTCCCTACCAGTTCAGCGAGGATGCCGTGCAGGAGTTCCAGGTGAACTCCAACTCCTACAGCGCGGAGTACGGCCGCGCCGGAGGCGCCGTGGTCAACGTGGTGACCA